>JALSPH010000193.1 GCA_026986055.1 Campylobacterales bacterium | reverse complement strand
CTGCGGCACCGCCTATGATAGCACCCAGCGCCCCTTCGCCTCCGCTTTGCCTTACAGGCACCTCTTCATCCCAGCACTCCTCTATAGGGGTACGGATTGTCACGGTTCTGTAGATCGGCTCACTTTTTGTGACTTTGACACTCTCGTGCCAAGAGTAGGACTCCGCCATCAACATAGAGGCTACCAACCCTAAAAGTAAAGCTACTCTTTTCATTTTCGACTCCTTTTTTATTTACATTATATAAAAAAAGTGTGAACCTATCGTGAACAACTTAAAATGCATAACCTACCCTTGCAGAGAGGTAGTTGTCGCTTGTAGAGTCACTTAGACCGTTGGCATAGCTAAAAGTCATAAACCAGTGCTCATCAAGTGTGTAAAAAGCGTATAGAGATATGTTTTTTATATCCTCCACACCCTTGAATATAGAGTCTGAATCGTAAAAGGAGAGGCTTGCATAAAGTTTCGGCATAAAGTAGTAACCTATCCCGAGTGTATAAGCACTCCTGTTTTGGTATTGAATGGATGAAGCACCGCTTACCACATCTTTGTCACCGATGAAAGTGTAGCTGTAACCGCCGAAAAGATTGATATCGTCGATTCTGTAACTTGGATTTATAGAAATTGAATAGTCGGTTTTATTGTTTCCGAGGTCGCTTTCATATGTGGGAAATATAATTCCAAAACCGGTACTTACCGTAAGCGAAGAGAGAGGCTTCCATCTGTAGTAGGCGGCAATCGTCGTATCATTCATACCATTTTTGTCGTAACCGGCCGTATCACTACTGCTGTAGTATGAACCGGAAAACTGAAAAGAGAGATTGTCTCTGTAATAATCTGCCTGCAAAGAGGTAGTATATGTATCCGTTTTTTCGTTCAGCCGATAGTTTATTTCACTGTAAGAGAGGCCAAAAATTATATCGAAACGCTCTTTGATTATAACAGACTTTATTGAGCATCCATTGGCATCTACAAGATCGGTTATGGGAGTATTGGGACATTTGTCCAGAGCATCATCGACACCATCCAGATCACTGTCACTGTATGCAAAAAGTGTTACGACACTTAAAATAAGTACAAAAAGACCCTTTTTCATAAATATCTCTCCTTTCGAAGCGGGTATAAAGACCCGCTTTTATATCTACCGGTGACCGCCGCCAAACGGCATCTCCATCCCGTTTTCAGATTGCATAGAGCCACTTTGAGCCGCACTATTTTGCATTTGGCTATGCTGGTCCATCCCCTGCATTTGGTGCATCTGCTCCATCTCTCCTGCATGTTCCATTTGCATAGATTGTTGATGCTGTGCCATATCATGCATATTTTCCATATTGTCACCCATACGCTCCGTGCCATGCTGTGCATGTTCGCTTGAGTGCTCCTTCATCTGCTCACCGTTCATAATATGCATCTCTTTTCTGAGTTTGGTTATAGCCTCCATCCTCTCTTCACGATTCATAGCGGCAAGCTCCTCTTTAAACCTGTTCATAAGCTCACGTCTTTTGCTCGGGTCAGCATTTTTTATCTTTTCTATCTGAGCATCTATGCCACCTTCACTATTTACAGAAACATTAGCTCCTGCATCCACAACCGTATCCGCAGCAAAAAGTGTCACTGTGGCGCCAAGAAGCAGCGCCGCCGCAGTTTTGCTTACCATGTTCATAAGAACCTCCTTGAAGTTTTTTATTCTTTCAACGGCACAATTATGACCTGTAAGCGTTAGCTAATAGTTACCTATATGTTAGCGAAGCGTTACCTTCTTAAGATCGAAAAGAAAAGAAGAACCTTTACCCTTTTCGCTTTCGACAGCTATCTCTATACCCATTTCATCACAAAGCTTTTTAACTATATGCAAACCTATGCCCATACCTCTGTCATGCTCTTTGTAAAACCGGTCGAAAATTTTTCGCGGATTTTCTATTCCAATTCCCGTATCGATTACCGCTAGCGTAGCTTTATTAGCATTCAAAACAATCTCGACTCTACCCCCATCAACATTGTACTTCGCTGCATTTCCTACCACATTGTCAACTATTCTAATCATGGCATCGCGACTACACTTCACCCTCATAGGTTCAAGCTTTAAAAGAAAATGAATCTGCAGATATGCCCGCTCCATAAACTCTACACGCTCTCTTAAAAGTTCATCAAGCCTGAATGGCTCCGAGACCATCTTCTCTCCTCCAAGATAGGAGCGCAAGTTCGATTGTAGCCTTAAAAGGGTTTCGACAGCCTCTTCTATCCTCGTACTCTTTTTGCTGTTTTCGGACTCATTCTTCAGAAGCCTTGCGTTGAGCCTTATGACTGAAAGGGGGGTGTTGAAGTCGTGGAGTATATCTCTTACAAACTCCTCCGTAAGCTTAAGAGCTCTTCTAAGAGGATTTATGGCATAAAGAGAGAAGAGAACAGAAAGAAAAGCGATCACCATAATAGCAATCATAAACTCTTTAAGTATCTCTCTCTCGACTCTTTTTAGATCGGCTTGATAATTTTCATAGGGATAGATGATCTTTAGAAGATATTTGCTGCTGTCGTTTATGGGAAAAAGAGCGTATAGACCATTCTCTTCGTGCTTTAGAGTATATAGATCGCTCTTACCGCTTTTGGAAAATCCTATCTCGAACTTCGAACATTTAAGATCGAAACTGCATGCTCGCATCTGAGAAAATATCTCTCTGTCGAGATTTTCACTCTCTTTTTTATAGATACTGTAAAATAGAAGAGAAGAGAGAAAAGAGATAGAAAGAAAGAATAGAAGAAAGCTCTTTACAAATGCCTCAAGTTCAACACTCCTCAAGCGCATAGCCTACCCCGCGAACATTTAGGAGCTTTAGCCCCGTTCTATCTTTTAGCTTATTTATTGCGACTCGCAGCGCCGAAGAGCTTGGGTGTTCCAGGCAATCCATCAGCGCTCCTTTATCGACCACTTGGCCTCTATGGGTTAAAAAGAGCTCCAGTAAGGCTAACTGAACCTCACCTAAAGATATAATCTTTCCCCCTTTTTTCACCACTCTTTTTTCAGGATCGAACTCTATATCCCGACACTTCAACAGACTCTTTTTCGAGAAGAGTTTCGCATTAATACGTATCAACAACTCCTCGGGAAAGAAAGGTTTCTTTATATAGTCATCCGCTCCGGCATCGAAACCACGCGATAACGCTTTTAGATCTACCATAGCACTTATGTATATGGCCGGCGTTTCGTCATCTGCCGCTCTCAACCCCTCCAGAAGCTCAAAGCCGTCAATTTCCGGTACGTTTATATCGAAAATATAGAGATCGTAACTATTTTCATAACTAAACTCCGCCGCCTCTTCCCCATCCTTGGCCCAGTCTACCCGATAACCTTCATCTTCGAGCATCTCTTTTATCGTCTCTCCAAGACTCCTGTCATCTTCGAGTAGAAGTATTCTGCCCTTCACCGTCATCCTTTAATAAAGTGGCCGACAAATTTGCTCATATTGTCGAGTATCTCGCCCCCTCGCCTGTAGCCGAGACCGCACCCCTCATACGCGAAAAAGAGGCCGGCCTGATAGTTGCGCCCCATCTCATCTTTTGGAAGCTCTACAAATTCCTGGTAGACAGAAGGCTGCTCACCGTACGACTCTTCGGCAGCCGTCAACAAACCGCCCTTTTCATCCAAAATCTTGACTCCTCCCCCTTCGCGTCCGAAAAAGGGCTTTTGAACCTGCTTTTTTCCAAGAGGCTTAAAAGATGTCTCAAGAAGCAGCGGATGGTTTGGAAAAAGGTCCCACAATATCTTCATCATCCCTTTGGACTGAAACATCAAAGTGTAAGCGGGGTTGAGTATGATAGCTTTCTGGTTCTCCATTATTTTCGTCAAAATCCTGGCAAGGTCGCTCTCCTCTATCGCTATAGCCTCCCATGGAATAAGTTTGAACCAGTACTCGTAATTGGTTTTTTCAAAAAAGATACCCTCATCTTCTGCAAACTCAACCTCGTCTACATAGGCAAACGCCGTATGAAACCCGGCATCGTCTGCAATCTTTTGCAAAAGTCTGGTCGTATTTTCATCCTCTATACTTCCTCGAATGGAGCTAAAGAGGATCTTCCACCCTTTGTAGTAGCGCTCGAAATCCTCAAGATCGCCCTCTAAAACTATAAGACGCTTGAAGTTGTCCCGTATAGCTTCGTAAACGTTGTTGAACTGCCCGCTCTCATCCATATCGTTGGCTTTCAGCAGTGCCCACTGAATTATAGCCGTCTCAAAAAGTGCGGTCGGGGTATCGGCATTGAACTCAAGAAGTTTTATAGGCTTGCCGTCTATGCCGCCGGCCAAGTCGAAACGTCCGTAAATGTGCCAGTGAACGTCATTCTCCCAGCTCTTTTTAACGGCATCGACCAGATTGAAGGGTATTCCTATTTCGTGAAAAAGGTCGTTTTGCACCACATGCTCGCCCGCTTCGACATACATTGCATAGAGAGTGTTGGCAGCTTCATAGTAAGCTTCCGCCTCATCTTCGGTGACTGCCACCGCTTCATCGGCGATATATGGAGTCGAGTCGCCGTCGGTATGCCAAAAGAAGCCGATACTCTCCAAAAACTCCGGAGTCAGGGGTTCAAGTTTTTCCAGATTTACCATACCGTACACCTATGAACCGAAAGTCGAACGCGAAGATGTTCCACTTCTAGAACCGAAGAAACCGGACCTCGAAGAGGTCGCTCTTGAAGAGGTTGCAGACTGTTTCGCTTTTTTGAAACTGTTCACGCTTCTGTTGTATGCAGAAGGAGATTTGTAACTTCGCTGCCTGTTTTGCTGGTAGTTTGGGTTGTTGAAAAGTTTGCTTCCTATCCAGCTTCCTATTATGGCACCGGCAGCCGAAGCCAAAAGAGCCTCCCCCAGACTCAAGCCGCCGCCGCTCATCTGCGGCTGGGTTAATGCCGACTCTCCGGCATCGATTCGCTTCGCCTCCTCCGCTACGAGTGCGTCAAGCTCCTCTTTACTCAAAATCTTTTCGCTTCCGTCAAGCTTTCTAAGAATGACCCTGGTAGTATCTGCCGGATACTCCTCCGCTATCTTGTAGCGGTTCGGCTCCACCTCGTCTATCACGACGAAAGCTCCCTGTTTTTGGCTTGCTTGCGTAAAAGCGTTCCCGCTATCCATCGGCTTTTGTTCACATCCTGAAAAAGCGACCATAGCCGCCGCTCCTATCGAGCCTACCATCGCGTAAGTGGAGATCTTTCTGATATAGTGCTTCATTCTAGCCTCTTAAAATATTTTATGCGCCATTTTATCAAAAATAGCGCAAACTTGGTATAATTTCAAAATTGTAAAAAGTGCAAGCGGAAGGCTAAAAAGGAGAGCTATGCGCCACCTCATCACCACCGACGACCTGAGCGTAGAGGAGATAGAAGCCCTCTTTACGGACGCCGAAAACTACCTCCATAAACCGCCGCCGAAACTCTTGCAAAATCGTCTGGTCATAACGCTCTTTTTCGAAAACTCCACGCGAACCAGAAGCAGCTTCGAAATAGCGGCAAAGAAGTTGGGTGCCGACGTAGTGCATCTGGATGTCGCCAAAAGCTCCACCAAAAAGGGAGAGACTCTCTACGACACCGCAGCGAACCTCAACGCGATGGGGCCGGACGCTATCATAGTGCGTCATGCCCAGAGCGGAACACCGCAGCAGATATCAAACTATGTAGACTGTGCCATCTTCAACGCAGGTGACGGAGCCCACGCGCACCCAAGCCAGGCGCTCTTGGATCTTTTCACCATAAAAAGGCACTTCAAAGGTGAAATCGAAGGGAAAAAGATAGCTATAGTGGGAGACATAAAAAACTCCCGAGTCGCAAACTCCAACATGCGCCTTCTTCCGCGCTTCGGCATAGAGATAACGCTCGTAGCGCCTCCCCACTTCATGCCGAAGAGCGACTTCAAATCTACCCACAGGCTCGAAGAGGTACTCGATGATGTGGATATAATCATGAGCCTTCGCACCCAAACGGAGAGGCATGCCCACCCGATATACGCAAGCTTGAAAGATTACGCCAAAGATTACTGTATAACCGAAGATAGAGTCAAAGAGCGCGATATACTCCTTCTGCACCCGGGTCCGGTTCACAGAAATATAGATATAGACGACGCTATGCTCGCAGACCCAAGATGCAAAGTTTTAGAGCAGGTACGAAACGGTGTAGCTGTACGGATGGCCGCTCTTAAAAAGCTGATATTGGCAAATGGATAGACTCTCCGCCCTTGCAAGCGAGGGGGTCCCTTTTCTGTTTGTCATCTCTTACGACAAAAGAGAGGTGTATGTTAGCACTCTCGATAAACTCCCCGATGATATAAAGTTTGCGCGCCTGAAAAAGCCCTTTTGTAGCGACAAAACTCCCAAACTCACAAAACACCCCATCCCTTTTACAACATACAATAAGGCTTTTAAAAGGGTTATAAAAGAGATAGAAGCGGGCAACACATACCTTTTGAACCTCACCTTCTCTACCCCGATAGAGTGCAGTATGAGCCTTGAAGAGATTTACGAGAGGGCCAATGCACCTTTCAAGCTCTACTTCAAAGGGCGCTTTGTATGTTTCACCCCCGAACCGTTCATTGTTATAGAAAACGATAGAATAAAAACATACCCGATGAAAGGGACGATTGACGCTGCTCTGCCAAATGCGGCTGAAAACATCATGGCAGACGAGAAAGAGATGGCCGAGCATGTAATGGTCGTAGACCTTCTTAGAAACGACCTTGGAATCGTGGGAAGCGAAGTTAGAGTAAAAAGGTTCAGGTATCTTGACAAGATAGTTACGGCAGACAAGACCCTTTTGCAGGTTAGCTCCGAAATCGAAGCGGTTTTGCCGAAAGATTGGCAAAGCAGACTCGGTGAGATTTTGGACTCGCTTCTTCCTGCCGGCTCCATAACGGGTACTCCAAAAAGAAAAACTTGTGAAATCATATCATCTATAGAGTCTCATGAAAGGGGATTTTTTACCGGAGTCTTCGGGGTGTTTGACGGCAAAAACCTATGGAGCGCCGTTATGATTCGTTTCATAGAGAGAACAAAAGATGGGCTTGTTTACAAAAGCGGCGGCGGCATAACCATCGACAGCAAGGCCGAGTCGGAGTACAGGGAGATGATAGACAAAGTCTACTTCCCTCTCTAACCATCCCCTACATCCCATCCCCCACATCCCAAATCCCACATCCCAAATCCCACATCCCAACCCTAACCAGGCGTATTGTAAGCTCTGTCCCCGGCATCTCCCAGACCCGGCACTATATATGCATCTTTGTTCAGGTACGGGTCGATCTGCGCTATATGCATCGCCACGCCGCTAAAGGCCGACGCAATCTGTTCCACCCCCTCTTTTGCACCTATTACGTTCAACGTAACTATAGCGTCCGGGCCCCGCTCTTGCAGTAAGGAGATCGCATCGTGCAGAGAACTTCCGGTAGCTACCATAGGGTCGACGACTATTACGGTTTTGCCCTTCAGGTCAGGAATACGGTCGTAGTAGAGACGACTTTTGTGGCTCTCTTCGTCTCGCTTCATAGCCAAAAATCCCCCTTCGGCATTTGCCAAAACCTCCAACACCCCCTCTTGCATAGGAAGAGCGGCTCGAAGTATAGAAACGCAGACCACCCTGCTTTCGTCTATGAAGCTTCCGTTAAAGTTTCCTTGCCAGGTAGATATCTTTCTCTCACATAAAGGCAGACTCTCTGCCGCCTCAAAAATAAGCAGTTTAGCAAGCTCTTTGAGGTAGTGTCGAAACTCGATAGGCTTGCAAGCGGCATCCCTTAGAGTGTTTACCATATGTTTTGCCAGCGGCGAACTACTCTCCTTTATCATATATGACTCCTTTGTCGTCATTTTTCATATATTCGGGCTGAAGAACGGCGTGCGTTATGCCAAACCGTTCTCTCAGCATACTCTCCAGCTTTTCAAGCCTTCTTGTCGTCTCTTCAAGGGTGAGATTTCGGCTGAAATCTATATGCGCTTGAAGGTAGACCTCTTTATCATTGAGGCGCCAGATATGGATATGGTGTATATTTTTTATATCAGGCTCGGCAGCGACGGCCCCGGCAATCTCCTCCAGATCTATATGAGAGGGGGCAAACTCCATCAAAACGGCGGTGGACTCCATTATCAGGGAGAGTGAGGCGTAGATTAGATAGATGGCTATAATGATCGAGACAAGAGGATCGACCCAGTATGTCTGCCAAAAGTGCATAGCTACACCGCCCGCTACGACCGCTGCCGAGGTAAGGGTGTCACCAAGAAGATGGAGGTAGGCCGATTTTATATTCATGTTACCTTCAGCTTCCGCTTCAAGAAGCCATATGCTGCCGCCATTGACCACGACACCAAGCAGTCCGAGCACTATAACCCACTCCGAATTTATATGCTGAGGGGCGTAAAACCTGACAAATGACTCGTAGATGAGATATATGCCTATACCCACCAATACCGAAGAGTTGAAAAGAGCAGCTATGATCTCGGCTCTTTTGTAACCGAAAGTTCCCCTGCGTGTCGCCTTTTTTCTCGAAATGGTACGCGCTACATGGCTGATAGTCAATGCCGATACGTCGCTGAAGTTGTGAAGAGCGTCGCTCAATAGAGCGAGGGAACCGGAGATGACTCCTCCTACTATCTGAGCTACCGTAATGACTACATTGAGAATTATGACAAGAACCAGTCTGCTCCCTTTCGCTTCATGGCTGTGCATTCCCATAGCCAAACTCCTACCTCACAACCGGAAGAGCTTCCCGCTTCCACATATTTATGCCGCCCTTCATATTCAGAGGGTGAAAACCTTTCGATGCCAAAATTCTTGAAGCCTTTACGCTTCGGCTTCCACTGCGGCAATAGACCAGGATTTCAGAGTTTTTGTATGGCTCAAGCTCACCGATCCTCTTGTCAAGCTCCTGCACCGGAATCAACAAAGCCCCTTCAAGATGGCCATCTTCTTTGAACTCTTGCGGCGTTCTGACATCCAAAATCGTAAGAGAGGGCTCTTTTTTTATCATTTCGTATGCGGTTTTGGGGCTTACACTCTCAAAATTGGCAAATATCAAACCCTTGGAGTATAGAAAGTAAAAACCGATCGCGGCTATGAAGAGTGCCGTTAAAAGATTGCTATATTTTTTCATTCTTGTACCCTTCCAATGAAACGTAGATAAATCTTACCCAAAAAGGGTTGAGAGGGCTTTGAGATGGGATGTGGGGGTTGGGGATGTTTAATATTTTAGATTTTTTATAATTTCGTCCACTTAAATCTTGATTTTCGGCAACTTATACTTTGCAACTTTCCACACAATCTCTTCATCGACTTCAATGACCTGCTCCCTAGAATCTGAGCCAACTTCAGAGTTAGTGTAAAATTAAATTACTGGAGGAGCATATGAAGAGACGATTCAGTGAGGAGCAGATTGTTAAGATACTGCAAGAGGCGGAAATTGCT
>JALSPH010000192.1 GCA_026986055.1 Campylobacterales bacterium | reverse complement strand
GGATTGTCGCGCCTTATATACCCTATCTCTCTTTGGGTCTCCATCCAGATGAAGTTGGAACCTATGATAAATCTAGACTCTATAAGAGCGGTTTTTATGGTTATGTCGCTTTGTGCCACTTCAAGAAGCTCCGAGACTTCATGCACCCTGTGGCCAAGCTGAAAGCCCGCATCCCACGCTATGTATAGAATCTTTTCGATGATCTCTTTTATGTTGTATCCCGGAGTATCTTTATAGACTATCATCAAGTCTATATCGCTGTGAACGCAAAGCTGCTCCCTACCGTAGCTTCCAAGCGCCACAAGAGCTATGGGGACGGAGTTTCTCATCGGTTGAAACTGATGGAACATCTTTCGTAAAACAACTTTGTATATCGTAGACAAAAAGGTGTCTACTCTTTTTGTGTGGTGAACCAAAAAGGCTTTTCCCTGGGTCTGTTTGAATATCTCTTCAAGGTTGTCCAGGTACTCTTTCAGACTCTTTTTCAAAAGTTTTGAAATCTGAAAGTCCGGAGCATCTTGGTCGAGTAAAGACTCTATCTCTATATTAAGATCCATCCCTTTTGTTCCTTATCTTTTTGGATATAATAGCGAAAATTTTATGATGGGACGCTCTAATGGATATAGTGGAAAAAGTGCGAGGCGGGGAACGACTCGATCTTCAGGAGGCACTCGAGCTTTACGATCTGGACCTCTTCACCCTCGGAACTTTGGCGAGCGAAATTCGCCAAAAGATGCATGAAAAGAGAACCTATTTCAATATAAATCGCCACATAAACCCGACAAATATCTGCAAAGATATCTGTAAATTTTGCGCATACAGCGCCAGTAGGAAAAACCCGAACCCCTATACGATGTCGATAGATGAGATCGTATCGATCGCGAAGAACTCATGGCAGAAGGGTGCGAAAGAGGTTCATATAGTCTCGGCGCACAACCCCGAGGCGGGACTTGATTGGTATCTTGGAATGTTCAGGGCCATAAAAGAGGAGCTTCCGGAAATTCATGTAAAAGCTCTTACCGCGGCGGAGATCAACTTTTTGGCTCAAGAGTACGGCTTGAGTATCGATGAGGTACTCGATAGAATGGTTGAAAACGGAGTCGACTCCATGCCCGGCGGCGGAGCGGAAATATTCGACGAGAAGGTAAGGGAGTATATCTGCAAAGGCAAAGTCTCCTCTTCCGGGTGGCTTGAGATCCACAGAAAATGGCACGAAAGAGGAAAAAAGAGTAACGCTACGATGCTTTTTGGGCATATCGAAAGTAGAGCTCATAGAGTCGACCATATGCTAAGACTAAGAGAGCTTCAGGATGAAACAGGCGGTTTCAACTGCTTCATTCCTCTAGTATATCAGAGGGAGAACAACTATCTTAAAGTGGAGCAGTTCCCTACAGGTCAGGAGATTTTGAAAACTATGGCTATTAGCCGAATTATTTTGGATAATATTCCCCATATAAAGGCCTACTGGGTTACAGCGACGATCAACCTCGCTCTGATAGCTCAGGAGTATGGAGCCAACGACCTTGACGGGACAATAGAAAAAGAGTCGATACAAGCGGCAGCCGGTGCCGGCAGCTCCCATGGAATGGCTCTGGAGGAGTTTGTTCACCTCATAAAAGATAGCGGTTTCACGCCGGTCGAGAGAGACAGCCTATACAATGAGCTGAGAGTGTGGTGATGGAGCGCATAGAGTACGACTACCCAACCTACCTGAAAGATCTTCATAAACTGGCCGGTATGCTTCCTGAAGATATCGATACGATCGTAGCGATTGGCAGGGGCGGTATGAGTATGGCCCATATGCTGGGGGAGTATCTTGAGATTCGAAAAGTCTTCGTCATAAACGCTATAGGGTATGAAGATACGAAAAAGTTGGGTACTCCGAAAATCTTCAATATTCCCGATCTGAAAAGTTCAGAAAAGATTGTCGTTGTAGACGATATTGCAGACACTGGAGAGACACTGGCCGAGGTTATGAAGAGATTAAAGAGTATCTACCCGGACAAAAGATTTTATACCGCCACTCTCTTTTACAAACGGGAGTCAAGTTTTAAGCCGGACTTTTGGGCAAAAGAGGCGAAAGGGTGGATAGAGTTTTTCTGGAACGAAGATTTGAAACGATATAATAACTCAAGCAACGGCTAAAGGTATTCGATATGGTTTTGATGATAGACAAAATCGCTACCTACGGTAACAGTCTGTTTTCGAAATAAATTTCAATACTTCTAAACTTCTCTC
>JALSPH010000191.1 GCA_026986055.1 Campylobacterales bacterium | reverse complement strand
AGTACTTTTTCTCTCTACTAAGCAAAATCTCGCTTTCGAAGAGGAGGCGTTAGCCAAAGGGTCAAAGAGAATAACTCCGAAAGAGTTGATAAATAGGCTTTCGCTCGATGGTATGGATATCGTCGGTATCACGGGGACCAATGGAAAGACTACGACGGCGGCTGCAATCTACTCGACTCTTTTGGATCTTGGGTACAAATGTGCACTACAAGGCACGAGAGGGCTTTTCGTAAACGACGAAAAGTTGGAAGAGAAGTCCCTTACTACCCCGCCTACTTTGGCTACGATTTACCATATGAGTGAAGCTCGAAAGAGGGGTTGCGACTTTTTCGTAATGGAGGTAAGCTCCCACGCGATAGAGCAAAACAGAATAGAGGGCATCGAATTCGCTCTTAAGATCCATACCAATATAACGAGCGACCATCTCGACTATCACGGCTCCATAGAAGCGTACCGGGCAGTAAAGAGTGCATTTTTTCAAGATGATGCCAAAAAACTGATAAACAGAGACGAGGATATACTTAAATTCAACCCCAAAAATGCTTACAGTTACGGCATAGAGAATCCGGCTACCTATAAACTGATGGCCTACACGCTCGGCGGAGGAGTAAGCGGAGTTTTGAAGCACTTCGAGACGGTCGTACCTTTTGAAACCTCTCTGCAAGGCTTTTTCAACCTATACAACATCACTGCCGCAATCGCAGCAGTCCATATTTTGACGGATGAAGATTTGGGAGAGATTTGCGAGGCGCTGGAGAGCTTCGGGGGTGTTGCGGGAAGAATGGAGACAATAAGCGAAGATCCTCTTGTTATCGTAGATTTCGCACACACTGAAGATGGCATTAGGCAAGTATTGGACTCCTTGAAAGAGAAGGAGGTTCGAGTGGTGTTCGGAGCAGGAGGCGACAGAGACAGAAGCAAGCGCCCTGCGATGGGAAGAGCCGCAGCGATGGTGGCGAAAAAGGTCTACATCACAAGCGACAATCCAAGAAGCGAAGATCCAAAGAAGATTATAGAAGAGATAGCTTCGGGTGTGGAAGAGAAAGAGAAGATTGTCAAGATCGTAGATAGAAGAGAGGCTATAGAGACCGCTATAAAAGAGCTAGAACCTGGCGAAGCCCTGCTGATTCTCGGCAAAGGTGATGAAACGTGGCAAGAGATCGGGGGCAAAAGAGTCCCCTTCGATGATAGAGAGGTTGCCAGGGAGATATTGGATCAAATGGAGAAAGAGGCGTAAATAGGGTTGTGGTCCGATATCGGTGTTTCTATAACGGAGGCTGAAGCCGCATCGAGACCTCTGTAGTATATGCGGTCCAGAGCCACTCCCATGATGGACTTTCTCAACTTTCTGTTTTCCGGTTCGAGGCTTTTAAGGCCAAAGCTTTCAATAGCGCTCTCCAGCAGGCGTTCTCTCTTTCTGCTCCAGGTGTTGAAGTCGCCGGCTACTATAAATCTCCTCTCCTCTACGCGCTCGATCAGCTCCATGATTCTATTTAGCTCTTTGGCGAAGAGTCTGTATGGTACGAAGTTTATGGCATGTATATTCAAAAGTGCCACCCTCGTTCCATCCGGTAGGTCGTGGGAGGTTAGAAGAGCACTCTTTCTCGTCGCTATACCGGCCTCTCTCGCGACTGTTTTAAGAGGTGTATGTCCGACTATCGGGAGGGTGGATAGGGTCATAACCCCAAAATGGTGGCGAACTCTTTTGAAATTTGGACTCAGCGCATGCCAAAAGTGCTGGAAATATCCCGGTATCGCACCTTGCGGTAGCTTTACCTCCTGTAGAGCGACCAGATCGCTGCTATAGTTTTGGAGCAGATGGAGAAACTCCTTTTGAAACTCCGGAGTAAGTGAACTTTTCTGTATATTCCAGCAAAGTAGCCCGAAACTCTTTTTACCGCTCTTTATCATCGCTACATTATACCAGAGGCGAAAGTATGCGCATGAAGTTTTCGGTATGGGTCAAAAGGGTGTTGTCGGGCGGTGTGTAGGCAACAGCCTCTTTTGCAATGCCCTGCATCCAGATATCTACGGAGTCGATCTCTTTTTTGGAATATATGAAACTTACCGCTTCAAAATTGTAAAAGAGGCTTCTGTTGTCGAAGTTGACAGATCCGATGCTTGCGCAGTTTTTGTCGAAGAGTATAGCTTTTGCGTGAAGCACCTTTCCTCTATGTAGAAGAACTTTAGCCCCGTTTTGGGAGAGTTCACGCAGGTAGCTGCCACGCCCGATATCGGAAATTTTGTGGTCGGAGTGCTCAGGTACTATG
>JALSPH010000190.1 GCA_026986055.1 Campylobacterales bacterium | reverse complement strand
ATCTGCTGCCGCTCTTTAATTAAGTTTAGTATTTAATCAATGCCCATTTTATCACGCCATATTGTGGTAGACGTTCTGAACATCGTCATCCTCTTCGAGCGTCTCTATGAGTTTCTCCACCTTTTCGGCCGTTTCGTCATCTACATCTATGGTGTTGGTAGCCACAAGCCCTACCGAGCTCTCCAAAATCTCCACCCCCGTCTTCTCAACGGCTTGCAGAAGGTTGTCAAAATCTGCAGGTTCGCTCTCTATGACCAGCACTTCGTCGAACTCCTTTATGTCGGTGGCGCCGTTTTCAAGAGCCGCTTCCATGACTTCCTCATCTTTTTCGCCTCTTGCTACGGTTATGACACCCTTCTCTTCGAACATCCACGAAACGCTGCCGCTTGTCCCCAAACTTCCGCCCGCTTTGCTGAATGCATGACGAACGGAGGCTACGGTTCTGTTTTTGTTGTCGGTCATCGTCTCGACCATTATAGCGACGCCTCCGGGCCCGTACCCTTCATAGGTTATCTCTTCGTAATTGACCCCCTTGAGGTTACCGGTAGCCTTGTCGATAGCCCTTTGAATATTCTCAGCAGGCATCGAAACAGCCCTTGCTCTCTCTATGGCAAGTCTCAAAGCGGCATTCGTATCGGGGTCGCCGCCACCCGCTTTAGCCGCTGTGGTTATGTCCCTTACGGCTTTGGTGAAGAGTTTTCCCTTTTTGGCATCCTCTTTCGCTTTTATATGTTTGACTTTAGACCATTTGTTGTGTCCGGCCATCTCTTTTTTCCTCTCGAAAAAAATTTGGCATATTATATCTACTGTCGGGTATAATTTCGATAAAACCATAACGTAAAACTTAGGACCGACGAATGAAACTTGCAACAAAAAGAGAGATAGAAGAGATCAGGAAGCGTTTTTTGGAGCACTACCCCGACTCCACTACGGAGCTTAAATACAAAAACCTTTACGAACTGCTAGTAGCCGTAATGCTCTCGGCACAGTGTACGGACAAGAGGGTAAATATGATAACACCCGCACTTTTTAAAAAATACCCCGACATTCCCTCTCTGGCCAATGCCGATGTTGAGGAGGTCAAAGAGCTGATAAAAACCTGCTCCTTCTTCAACAACAAAGCCAAAAACCTGGTAAAGATGGCTCATATGGTCATGGAAAACTACGACGGAGAGATTCCCTTGGATGAAAAGGAGCTGGTGAAGCTTCCCGGAGTGGGGCAAAAAACGGCGCATGTAGTGATGATAGAGTTTACAAAGGCGAACCTTATGGCCGTAGATACTCATGTTTTCCGTGTAGCCCACAGGCTAGGTCTCAGTGACGCAAAAACGGCGGAGGGAACGGAGAAAGATCTTGTAAGAAAGTTCAAAACAGATCTGCATAGACTGCATCAGGCGATGGTGCTTTTTGGCCGCTATATATGTACTGCAAAAAACCCGAAGTGTGATACGGAGTGTTTTTTGAGAGATCTTTGCAAAAGCAAAGAGAGTTTCAAAGCGAGATGAAACGGGCCCGAAGGCCCTATTTTAAGCGAGCTTCTTTTTCAGAAGCTCAGGCAGATCTTTCTTGTCGGCTTTTGTCAAATCTTTCTTAACCCCTACAAATAGCTTCTCCCTAACTGCCGGAGAGATCCTCTCGACCACTTTGTCGTAGATGGTTTCAGGCAGTGCCAAAAACCACTTTGGAGGGTTGTGACTCTCCACCTCTGCGTTTATATCCTCCACGATAGCGTTGATGACATCGGCTTCGACTCTCTTCTCAAGCTCGTGCCTCTCGCCTATGCTTCCTTGGGTAAACTCTCCACGCCCCTGGCTTCCGCCTTTGAACTGTCCCGCTTCGTCGGTCACTATATCTTGAACCTTCCAGTGGCTTGCTACATAATCTTTAGCATCGACAAGATCGAGCTTGACATTGTTAGGTTTGAGACCCGCTTCCGCTTCCAAATCTCGCGGTTCGGCTTTGTAGACTTTCATCTCACCGAGATTGCTTACTATAACTATATCTCCGACTCTCATCACACTCTCCTTATTTTCATGGAACTTTATGAAAAATTACAAATCAAGCGAAGGCTTTGAGATTTTAGTTTGAAAACGAAACGATCGCTCTTAGCGAAAAAAGTGCGCTCAACCCCGAAGGGGCGCTTGCGTTCGCACTTTTTAGTGTAGTTTTCAAACGTTAGCTTCGCTAAAAATCTCATCTCGCCTGAGTGAGGTTTCGTAATTTTTCAAAGTACTGAATCAATTATACTACCTGTCACTTTAAAACTACGATAAACTCCGTACAACCCTCTTTACAACAGATGCCACTTTCTCTACACTTTTCAAATCTACCCTCTCTCTGTCGGAGTGGGGGTCGAGTATGGTAGGCCCTATAGATGCAATCTCTAACGAAGGAAACCTTTCGGCAAAGAGCGCACACTCAAGCCCGGCGTGTATCGCTGCGTAGGAGGCATTTTGCTCCACCTCTTTGTAAATCTCCAGAACTTTTTTTGAAAAGTCGTTTGTTTGTGGTTTCCATGCCGGATACTTCCCCTCACGCCTACCGATGTAACCAAGAGCCGTCCAACCGGCTAAAGACTGCTCGACGACTCTTTCAAGATCGTCGTTAGACATAGCCCTGGCAGAGAGTGCTATTTCGACCGCTCCATCCTCCATCTCCACTCCGGCAAGATTCACGCTTGCTTGTGGAAGGTTCAACTCTTCGTTCCAATCCCTGACACCGTGGGCGAAACCAAAGAGCGCAGAGGCCAATACTCTTCCATCTTTAATAAGTGAGATATCGAGTCTGTCCAGCTCTTCTATACTCACGCAACTGCTGTTTACGACAGGCTCATACCCTTCGGGCAGCCAGACGACCGCCTCCGCACCTCTTGGAATGGCGTTTATCCTCTCGCCGCCTCCGATAGAGGCTATCTCCATGGCGCTGTTGTGAACGATAACCGAAGCGAGTTCCGTGATGGCATTCGGTAAATGGTCTGCAATATTTACGCCCGAATGGCCGCCGGGAGCCGTCGCTTTCAGCATGTAGCGCTTTCCGGGAGTATCGGGAGTAAAAAAGTCGACCATTTTTTTCAGGTATATATCCTCTCCGCCGGCACATCCTATATATACTTTGCCGTACTCTTCAGTATCGAGGTTCAAAAGATATGGCGTCCTTATCTCAAGCTCCAGGTTGGAAGCACCGACAAGCCCTACCTCTTCGTCGTTGGTAAAAAGATAGTCCGCATCGACTCCCTCTTCCATCATATGCAGCATGATCGCCACTCCTATTCCGTTGTCGGCACCGAGTGAGCTCTCTTTGGCACTCATCCAGCCATCTTCGACAACCGTCTCGATTTTCGGGGCTCTGCCTATGCAGACCATATCGTAGTGAGCCTGCAGCGTAACTCTGCTCTTTGAGCCATACGCCATCACGTTTCCTGCCTCATCTTCCATAACTCTATATCCACACTTTTTCGCAAAATCTTTGATATGCTCTTTGAGCCTGGTTGTCTCCTCGCTACAGTGCGGAATTTTCGTGATCGTTTCGAAGATTTTTTCTATTTTACCTATCAACTTTTTCTCCTTCCTGCCGATTTTATAAAGCATAATTTTAACTTATCTGCTTAACAACAGCGGAAATTTATAGATAACAGTGTAAAATAACACTATGAAATATTTTCTGATTTTACCGATATTGTTACTGGTACAAGGTTGCGTCTACTTCAACGAAGATGGTGTTTCGACGAAACGGTATAGAGATTGTACCGAATATTACGATGCGCAGGGCAAATACCGCTGCGAATGTGACGAAAACCTCATAGATTACGACGATATACCCGACAAACTACTAAAAAAAGGAGAGAGATGAACCCTCTATCGCGACTCACGATCAAAGGAAAAATGCTACTGCTCGTCGCTATACCGATAGTTGCGCTTCTCTATTATACGGGAACGGATTTGAAAGAGTATTTCGAGTTCAAGGATAAGATAGAGAGAGTCAAGCAGTTAGTGAGCCTTAGCGAAAGCCTGAGCCGGCTGGTGCATGAAACGCAAAAAGAGCGCGGTGCGAGCGCAGGTTACATCGGAAGCCACGGCAAGAAGTTCGTCACGAAACTGCCGGAACAGAGGAAGTTGACCGACAAAAGGATCGAGGAGTACAGAAGAATCCTCACCAAAATAGATTTCGAAAAGTTTCCCCCTTCATTGAAAAGAGAGGTAAACGCTTTAGAGAATGATCTGAAAAAACTGCCGTCAATACGAGAGAAAATTTCAGCTTTGAAACTTCCGCTCAAAGATGTGGTGGCATACTTTACAAATATGAACGCCAAAATGCTCAACATCATTGCCACTTCCTCCAAGCTCTCTCCGGAAGAGCGCATAACCAAAGATCTTGTAGCCTACACCTCCTTTTTGAAGTCCAAAGAGAGAGCGGGAATAGAAAGAGCTGTTCTCAGCAGTACTTTTGCGGCCGACTCCTTCAACCCAGGCATGTACAACAAACTTCTCTTTCTGATAGCGGAGCAGAACGCCTATCTTGATGATTTCAAATCTTTTGCGCCCGACTCGATGGTCAAATATTATAAAGAGGCTATTAAAGATGAATCGTTCGCCTTGGTTCAAAAGATGAGAGATATCGCAGTTTCTCGCCATATAGAGGGAAATTTCGATGTAGATGCCGAGTACTGGTTCGACACGATAACCCAAAAGATAAATATCTTAAAGAGAATAGACGACTACATCGCATCCGAGATAAAAAAGGATTTGAACAGCTTTCACGATACGGCTATCTATCAGGCTGTTGCCGGAGCGTTGATAATACTCTTCATGCTGGCAATAGCCGGTATCTCTGTAAGAGATCTCGAGATGAGGCTAAACTCGCTCAAAGGGCTGATAGCCAAAATAGCCGAGACAAAAGACCTTACGACCGAGATCAGAATTTACGAGCATGATGAGTTCGGCACTATTCGTGAAGCGCTTAGAGATTTCCTAAAGTCTCTTCACGATTTCGCCTCTCACGCTCAACAGAGCGCCAACGAAAACAGACGAACCGCTACTATGCTTGACGACACATTCGATCTGATAACCTCCAACATTCGCAAAGAGGCGCAAATTGTAGATGAAGGAGCCGGAGAAGCCACCTCGCTTAAGGAGAGGCTTGTGGACAGCACAAGAGAGGCTGCCACGACAAAAGAGAATATGCTGCACGCCAACGACAGCCTCGGCGATGCGATACGCCTAATAGAGAAGACCATTAAACAGATAGAAAACAATGCAGTCGTCGAAAATGAACTCGCCCAAAGACTTCAGCAGCTAAGCCACGATGCGGAGCAGGTAAAAGAGGTTCTAACCGTCATCAGCGATATAGCCGACCAGACGAACTTACTGGCACTCAACGCCGCTATAGAGGCTGCACGCGCAGGTGAGCACGGTAGAGGTTTCGCGGTAGTTGCGGACGAAGTGAGAAAGCTTGCGGAACGAACCCAAAAGAGCCTTGCCGACATAAACGCTACGATAAACATCATAGTCCAGGCCATTATGGATAGCAGCGGCGAGATGAACAGAAACATAGAGAACGTAAATCGCCTCACATCCGACGCTTCACAGGTCCAGAGCGAAATAGGCGAAGTCTCCGACAAAATGACCGAAGCGGTCGGAAGCGTCGAAAAGACTGCCGACGCTATCGACCAGGCTGCCACGATAATGGAGTCTTTCATAGATAAGATGAGCGAGATCAAAAGGCTCTCCGAAACCAATAGAAACGGCATAGAGAAGAGTGAAGAGAGCGTAAAACGGATAGGAAAACTTGCCGACGAGGTGTTGAAACAGATAAGTCAGTTCAAGGTCTAAAAGAGCTTCCCGGGTCTGCCCGGGGGCTACCTCTTCTCTATCGCTTTTACGATACTTTCGAAACTTTTAGAGTAGGCAAAGCAACTTTTAAAGTCACAGGCGAGCCACACATCATCTTCGGTTGCACTCTTTAGAAGAAAAGGGTACTCTATCTTCTCTATCTCTTCATAATACTTTTTCAGGTTTTTCCTGGAGCTCTTTATGGCTACGACCCCCTTTTTCAAACGAAGATAACCCAAAAGGGCTTCAGGGTAGGCGTCAGGCGACATCTCTATGAGCTTGGCGAACCCCTCAAGGCTTCTTTCGGCCAAAGAGAGATCTTTGAAAGAGCTTTTTAAAAGGGCAAGAGATATAAGGTTGTTTACCATAACCGAAAGAGGAGACCTGTAGTAACCGTCGCTAATATCGGCGAAACTCTCAAAACCGTCGTTCGAAAGCATCCATCTGCCATTTTTGTAAAACTTCTCTACCGCCGATTTCGCAAGAATGGCAGCATCTTCAAGATACTCTTTTTCAAGTGTCGTTTCATACGCAGTAATTGCCGCATCGGCAAAGAACGAATAGTCTTCAAGAAGGCCTTTTTGGGTCGGGGTTTTACCGTATAGAACTTGATGGTAAAGCTCTCCATCTCTTTTCATCATATTCATAAGCGATCTGTAGGATTCCTTTGCCTCTTCAAGATATTTTTCGTCGACGGCGGAAGCGATGAAAAGCGCTTTTATCATCATAGCGTTCCAGGCGGTTATTATCTTCTTGTCTATGAAGGGGTAGTCTCTTTTTTCACGCATCTTTTTAAGCACTTTCAACGCTTTTTGAAGGTCGTAAGGAGGCTTGTTCGATACCCTTCTTGCATGAGAGTACTCGGTATCGAAATTTCCATCTTCCGATATATCGAGAAATTTCAAAACCTCCTGAGCCCTTTTTTTTGTAAATCCTGCAGCTAAAAGCCTCTTTAACGCCTCGTCGTAGCGGTAGAGGAAGTACCCTCCCTCTTCACCGTTCGTATCGGCATCGCCGGCACTGAAGTAGAGCCCATCTTTGGTTCTGAAACGGCGGTCTATCTCCGCTATCGTCTCCTCTACGACCTCCTTGTAACGGCCCTTTTTCGTCATCTTCCACGCCTCAACGTAGAGAGGTATAAGCTCGGCGTTCGTGTAGAGCATCTTCTCGAAATGGGGCATTCTCCAACGCCTATCGACACAGTAGCGAAAGAAGGCACCATCTATTTGGTCGTAGAGGCCGCTTCTTTGCATACTATCCAGAGTTTGCAAAGCCATCATCTTCGCCTTTTCGTTGCCGTTTAACCTGTATATATCGAGTAGAAGCGAGATTCTGGAACTTTCGGGAAACTTCGGCCTCTCTCCAAACCCTCCATAGAGCTTGTCGTAATAGTCCCAAATCTTATCTACCGCACGGTCGGCAATCTTCAACCCCTCTTTCAGCTCCCCTTTCGGAAGTTTTGCCGTACGTTTAGCCAGAGCCTCTACGGCCGCCGCCCTTTTGTAAAGTGCCTCTCTGTTCGTAGCGTACATCTTACCTAGTGCGGGAATGAGACTCTTCATCCCCTTGACTCCGTAAGAGTCTACAGGCGGTATGTATGTAGCGGCAAAAAAGGGTTTCAGATCTTCCGTCAAAAATATCGTAAGGGGCCATCCGCCCCCTCTTCTATTCAAAATAGAATAGATCCTCTGAAAATGTCTGTCCAGATGTGGCATCTGCTCCCTGTCGACCTTCACGGCAACGAACCACCTGTTTATGAGCTCGGCGATCTCTTCGTTTTCGAAAGACTCCTCCTCCATAACGTGGCACCAGTGGCATGTGCTGTAGCCTATGGAGAGAAATATAGGCTTATGTTCACGTTTGGCTTTTTCAAAAGCCTCTTCACCCCACGGATACCAATCGACGGGGTTGTGGGCATGCTGCTGCAGGTAGGGAGACTCTTCATCTATAAGATGGTTAGTGTAGCTACCTGAAGCAGATGCAAAGAGTATCGCAGCAAGCAGGAAAAATATAGTAAAAAATCTCATTTTTGTCCTCATAAAAAGTTTTGAATACTCTGAAAAATTGGAAAATTCACTCAAGCAAGTGAAGTTTGTTGCTTCGCAAACGCTGGAAAACTTCCTAAAAATAGCTAAGCAAGCGCAATTTTTTAGCGGAAGTTTTCTAGCTCAAACATTCAAGCTTTCGTTCATTATCAATTTTTCAGATGGCTCTTTTCGGAATATGATGATATCTAAATATTTGATAAATTGCGAAATGTTATGGGCTTCTATATTGTATTGACAAGACATCTACAAAAAGGTAGAATATTTATGTCTCAATTACAGTTATGAGTTGAGCATGAAACCTATCCGGTGGAGTGAAGAGAAGAACCAACTTTTGATCATGCAAAGAGGTCTCTCCTTTGAAATGGTGCTTGAAAAGCTGGAAAAGGGTGAAATTATTGCAAAACGGGCACACCCTGACAAAAAGAGGTATAGTCACCAATATATTTTCGTCCTCTGTTTGAATGATTACATATGTTATGTTCCATTTGTAGAAAATGAAAATGAGATATTTTTGAAAACCATTATTCCGAGCAGAAAACTGGAAAAAGAGTTCAAGGAGTCGAAATGAAAAACAGAAAGATTCTCTACGATCCTGAAGAGTTGACCACTCTTGAGGAGATAGAAAAGGGTGAGTGGAAAGATATACCCCTTAGCGATGAAGAGAGGGAGTTTTATGCCGAAAGCGCAGCTTATACAAAATCGCTGCAGGAAAAGAGGCAGACAACTATACGTTTTTCGGTAAGCGACCTGGCGATTATAAAAGCGAAAGCCAAAGAGATGGGTATAGGTTATCAAAATCTGATTCAGGCACTGGTACATAAATATGCCCAAGGCAAACTAGATTTGAAGCTGTAGGGGCTTCCATCGTCTTAGCTTCGGCTAGGACTTGAAAGCCTCTTGCAAAATCTTACATTTGCAAAGCCCATTGTGAGCATTACCTATTTTTAGAGGTGCCCTGTAGCTTTTTGCATTATACAACCTCTCCTTTTCTCCTTTCAAAAGATCGCAGAAGGAGGGCGATGATTGAAATCTCCGTTATCAACAGAAGCCAGTGCAGAAGATATACCTGCTGAGAGTGGTCGGTGATACCGAAAATCAGCTGCAACGTTTTGTAAAAGAGCCAAGATAGAAGCATCCCCGCAAGGTAACCGGCCTGCTTCGCCATATCGAGCCACGATAGAATCTTTTTTCTGTTGAGCAAAATCGTCTCGGCTCTTACAAGGTAGGCACCGAACATGAAGGTGAGTTGATAGCCTGCATAAACGAGCAGAGCGGTCGCAAAACCGTATGGAGAGAGCAGATACCAGACTACAAGCAGGAGCATAACCGCCTCCACGAAAAGCGATATCTTAAAAAAGCTCCTCATGTTCAAAATCTTCTCGTAAAATTTAGCGATCGCCAACATTCCGAGAGCCAAAGCTATACCGCCGACGGAGAATATGGAAGGGTCCAGTGCAGCGTATATGGTAAATACCGCTCCGACGGTCAGACCGGTAAAAAATGAGTTGACCCCTTTGTAGCGAATATAGTTTCTCGGCAATATCTTCAATACTCGATACCCTTTCTTGCAACAACCCCTTTGTCGTAGTAGTGCTTTCTCTTCTGCATAATCGTTACAAGGTCGCTCTTTTTTATGAGAGCATCGGAGGCACCCCGCCCCGTCATAACCACTTCAAGATAG
>JALSPH010000189.1 GCA_026986055.1 Campylobacterales bacterium | reverse complement strand
CCATATGTGGCGTATATAATATATTGTGTCTGGCTACCTGTTTTAGATCCGAAATAACGTCAAGGCATAAAGTGTTTTCGACCTCTTTGTAAAGCTCCTCAGGCTTGATTTCGAAAAAAGCTATTTTCATACCGATTCTACCTTTCGCTTTCTTTACAAAGATTGTATCATGCCAAAAGTAAACGAAAGTTTTTCACATGATGAAAAGGATGTGAATAATTTTTTTCCTTTCACCTTTTTTTCTCTTTCGTAACCAGATGCTAAAGTTCAGCGGTTTGAGAGGTCCCCTTTTGTAAAATCCGGTCTAATTATTTATAGATCTTATAAAGTACCGAAGGAGAGCAATGGAACGGAATATCGAAGAGCTGACCGCCGAGATAGAACGCCGTATCAGACTCTTTTCGGAAGGTATGGATGAAAACGCTCAAGCCTACGAGATAGCGGAACTTCTCGAGCAGGTAAGGGAGCTGGACAAAAAACGTTTTCTTGAGCTACTAAAATCTTTCCCAGAAGATTTGAAAGCCGATGTCCTCTCCGAACTCTCCAAAAGTGCGCAGGAGGATGCACTCGAAGCGATAGATGTCAAAGAGCTGGCAGACATCATCGAAGAGATGGATACCGACGATGCCGCCGATATCGTCCAACAGATCGAAGAGATAGACGAAGTAAAAGCGGAAGAGGTACTGGGCGAGATAGACAAAGATGAGAGCAAGGTCATTCGAGAACTTATCAGCTACGATGAGGACGAAGCGGGTGCACATATGCAGACCGAGCTCTTCAAAGCCTACATAGATGAGACTATAGGAGAGTCGGTAAAGCGCCTGAAAGAGATGAAAGCCAAAGGGGGACTTGACAACGCGTACCATGTTTTCATAGTCGACAACGCCGATAGATTTTTGGGAATGATGCCTATGGAGGATCTGGTTCTTCAGGGCCCCAACGAAATTTACAGAAACGTCATAGAGAAGGAGGGTGCTCTTACGGTTGCGGTCAACCATAAAGATCCTATAGACAAAGTTATAGAGATCGCAGGTAACTACAACATGAACGTCATTCCCGTAGTCGACGAGTTCGGAATACTTCTTGGCCGAATCACGGCCGACGACATCTACGACCTTATGGAGAAACAGGCAACCGACCAGATATACGGTATGGCCGGTGTCCAGGAGGAGTCGGAGGAGAGCGAAAATATCATAGAAGCGGGTAAGACACGCGCTTTCTGGCTTGGGATCAATCTACTCACCGCCATAGCGGCATCCGTAGTCATCGGCCTTTTCGACTCCACCATTCAATCTATCGTAGCGCTTGCGGTTTTGATGCCGATAGTCGCCTCGATGGGCGGCAACGCAGGTACGCAGTCGCTTACCGTTACGGTCAGGCAGCTCGCACTCGGTGACATCGACCCGAAAGAGGCAAAAGAGGTTATCACTAAAGAGGTGCTGCTCTCGCTCGGTAACGGGCTCATATACGCCGTCGTAATGGGGCTTATAGCCTACTTCTGGTTCGACATGCCGATGCTGGGCGTAGTCATAGCTCTTTCGATGCTGATAAACCTTCTTGCGGCAGGTTTTTTCGGCGCCGTCATCCCTCTGGTGCTAAAAGGTCTCGGTATCGACCCGGCTGTCGGTTCAACCGTGCTGCTTACGACGGTTACGGATGTCGTAGGCTTTTTCAGCTTTCTCGGTCTTGCGACCCTCATACTGCTTTAAGGAGTGACTTTTGAAGAAAATCGTACTTATCCTTTCGATCCTCTTTTCAACCGTCTGGGCCCACGAGTGTAACTACAAAATGGAGCTCTCATTCGATATGAACGCAGGAGTTCTGAAAGGCAGCGCACAAATAGAGACAGATCACGACTCCGTAACGCTTCTTGATACATCGGCCAACATAACCTCGATAAAAAATGGCAGACTCATCGTGAAAAACAACCGTCCCGTACTTCTGAGAGAGGGGAAAAAAGAGCCGATAGAGCTCACCTTTGTCTACGGATTTAGACCTAAAAGCGGCGACCTTTTGCTTCTTGAAGGGTGGTACCCCGCTATAGAGCTGATGTGCAGTTACGATACTCTGATAAAAGATAGCAATTTGAAAGTCGTAACCGAAGCCACTTCCGTTAAAAAGAGCGACAAGGGCACGCTTTACAGCTTCGAACATCCGCTGGATGCGCTTCATATAGTCGCCTCCACAAAATACAAGATATCTTCGATAGATACAGAAAGCGGTATGAAACTCTCTACCTATCTCTACCCCGAAGATGCACCGCTTTCACAAAAGTATCTTCAAAAAAGCGCCCAATATTTCAAGAAATATAAAAAAATGTTCGGGTTTTTAC
>JALSPH010000188.1 GCA_026986055.1 Campylobacterales bacterium | reverse complement strand
GATAATGTCGTAATCCTCCGGTATTTCACACTGTAGCTTCGAAACCTCGAAAGGCTTAGTTTTTACGTTTTGAAACCTTAGGGTCACTCTGTTTCCCATCTCGTCCAGGTATGTTACCGACGATACAACCCCTTTGCTATCCACTTTCAAAAGATAGTCGACTCCGCCATATTCGGCTTCGTAGACTCCGTCGCCGACTCTTTTCGCATTTTTCAAAATGGAAAGGAGCGGTATACTCTTTTTTAGTCTAAAAAGAGTTGCCTGCTCAAGTTCAGGTTCTATGACCCACGCTTTGTGATCGCTCAGACAGATCGTTTTCTTTAGAGGAATGAAGTAATCCCACTTCGCATCTTCAGGCATTTTCATAAAGAGTTTGCCGCTGTAGTAGAGCTGTTTTTTCGTATCTTTGTTCTGTACGACCTGAGTGAAATCGGCACTGAAAAATTGGGGCACGGGTAGTGACGCCAAAAGATTTCCTGCCGTAATTGCAGCGAGTATTATTTTTTTCATGGGGCGATTTTATAGGAACCTTTGTAAAAGTGTGATAAAATCTATCTCTTAAAAAACGGTGAATCTCGTTTGAACTACGAAAAGGTATATCCGAAATGATCAAAACAATCTTTCGTTCTATTGTCGGTACTGCCAACGACAGGGAGCTGAAAAAGTACAGCAAACGTGTTGCGAAGATAAATGCGCTGGAACCAAAATATGAGAAGATGAGCGATGAAGAGCTCAAAGAGGCGTTTTCCGAGTTGAAAGAGAGGGTCAACAGCGGGGAGATGAGCCTCGACGACGCTCTGCCCGACTCTTTTGCCATTACCCGTGAAGCATCCAAAAGGACTCTTGGGATGCGCCACTTCGATGTTCAGCTGATAGGCGGGATGGTTTTGCACGAAAACAGGATAGCCGAAATGAAGACGGGGGAGGGTAAAACTCTTGTCGCAACCCTTCCCGTCGTTTTGAACGCAATGCTTGGGCGCGGCGTACACGTCGTTACCGTAAACGACTACCTCGCCAAACGCGACGCTACCGAAATGGGAAAGATCTATGAGTTTCTCGGCTACAGTGTCGGTGTCATAACTGCCGACGTTCCCGACGATTTGAACAGAAAAGCGCAGTACGATGCCGACATAACATACGGCACCAACAACGAGTTCGGATTCGACTACCTGCGCGACAATATGAAATACTCCCTCGAAGAGATGGTTCAAAGAGAGCACTACTACGCTATAGTGGACGAAGTCGACTCCATTTTGATAGATGAAGCGAGAACTCCTCTTATTATCTCCGGTCCTACAAGCAGCAAGCTTGAAAACTATACCAGGGCAGACAAAGTGGCACGTCAGATGGTGCGCGACGAGGACTTTACCGTGGATGAAAAGAATAGAGTGATTCTCGTAACCGAAAAAGGGATTGAGAAGGCTGAGAAACTCTTTGGAGTAGATAACCTATACGCTATGGAGAATGCCATATTGGCTCACCATCTAGATCAGGCTCTGAAAGCTCACAACCTTTTTGAAAAGGATGTCGATTACGTTGTCAAAGATGGCGAAATCGTCATTGTAGACGAGTTCACCGGAAGACTCTCCGAAGGACGCAGGTTCAGCGAAGGGCTTCACCAGGCGCTTGAAGCAAAAGAGGGTGTCGAGATTAAAGAGGAGTCGCAGACACTTGCCGACATCACCTTCCAGAACTATTTCAGGATGTACGAAAAGCTTGCAGGTATGACGGGAACGGCACAGACCGAGGCTACGGAGTTTGCGGAAATTTACAACCTCGACGTCATCTCGATCCCTACCAACGTACCGGTTATTCGAAAAGATCAACCCGATCTTATATACAAAACCGAAAGAGAGAAGTTCGACGCCGTCATCAAAGATATAAAAGAGCGCAACAAGAGGGGGCAGCCCGTACTTGTCGGAACCGCTTCGATAGAGAAGTCGGAAGCGCTGCATGAACTTCTGAAAAAAGAGAAGATTCCACACAATGTTCTTAACGCCAAAAACCATGAGCATGAAGCAGAAATCATCAAGGATGCGGGCAAAAAAGGTGCGGTTACCATCGCTACCAACATGGCGGGACGCGGGGTCGACATAAAGATAGATGACGAGATCCGATCACTCGGAGGGTTGTATATCATAGGTACCGAGAGGCACGAGAGCCGCCGTATCGACAACCAGCTCAGGGGCCGTTCTGGGCGTCAGGGAGACCCGGGAGAGAGCCGGTTTTACCTAAGTCTTGAAGATCATCTTCTAAGGATATTCGGAAGCGATCGAATAAAGACGATTATGGATCGAATGGGTGTAGAAGAGGGTGAGTATATAGAGTCCAAAATGGTGACACGTGCCGTCGAAAAAGCGCAAAAGAAGGTTGAAAACCTCCATTTCGAATCGAGAAAACATCTTCTCGAGTATGATGACGTTGCAAACGAGCAGCGTAAGATCATCTACCGTTTCAGACATGAACTTTTGAACCCTGAGTTCAAGATAGAGGAGAAGATAGATTCGATAAGAGAGGAGTATCTGAAATCTCTTTTGATGGAGTGCTCGATTTTTGAAGGGGCACCGGAAGAGGATTTTGAACTTGAAAAACTGAAGCTGAAACTCATGGAAGAGCTGGGTGAGGAGTTTGACGAAGAGGAGTTGAAGGGAAGAGACTACTCCACTTTGTACGAGCTTCTTTTGAATCAGCTAAAAGAGCGTTACGAGACCAAAATGGGGGCTATCGACCCGGTCCAAAGAAACGAGATAGAGCGTATAATCTATCTACAGGTGCTCGATAACGCATGGCGTGAGCATCTCTATCAGATGGATATCCTCAAAACAGGTATAGGCTTGCGTGGTTACAATCAGAAAGATCCTCTTGTCGAGTACAAAAAGGAGAGTTACAACCTCTTTACCGAACTTGTCGAGTCTATCAAGTATGAAACTCTGAAAACTCTCTATATGATCCGCTTCAAGTCCGAAGAGGAGATGGCCCAGGAGCAGGCGGCCCTTGAGAGAATGAAGGCTCAGATGGAGGCTGCAACTGCCGAAATATCCACAAACAGAGATGAGGAGCTCAAACCGATAGTCAAAGGGAAAAAACCGGCCAGGAACGACCCGTGCCCTTGCGGAAGCGGCAAGAAGTACAAACACTGCTGCGGCAAAAGCGGTCCCAAGCGTGGAGTTTTAGCAGCTCAACAGGCATGAACAGTCGGTTTGTAAATACGATGGTCAGGCGCTATCTGCGCTTCGACCGTGAACACCCTTTCATATTTCTTTCAGCAATTCTCGCATTTTTGGGTATAGCTATAGGCGTTACCGTCCTTATCATAGCGATGGCTATCATGAACGGTATGGAGAAGGAGTTCGAAAAGCGCCTTTTCGTTATGAACTACCCCCTTACCATATACCCGAAAGTGAGAGACTCCGTAGATCAAGATCTTCTTGAAAATTTGGAAAACAAGTTTTTGGATCTGAAATTCAGCCCATATATGCAGACACAGGTGCTGATACGCAAAGGTAGCACTCTAAAAGGCGGTCTGCTCTTTGGAATCGACCCTGAACGGGAGAAAGAGGTAAACCCGGTATTTGCCAAAGCTTATACGAAGCCTTTCGGTAAGTATGGCGTTATAGTCGGCAAGCCTTTGGCAAGGGAGCTTGGAATCGAAGAGGGGGAGAAGATTATGTTTCTCTTTTCAAGAATGGAGCCTGCTGGTTTAAGCTTCATGCCGCTTACCAAGCGTTTTGTTGTAGAAGGTCTCTTCCGCTCAGGGTTGAACGCATATGATGAGAGTTACTACTATACGACATTCAGAACGTTCGAAAAGATTCTAAAGAGAGATACCGGGGTTTACGACGGGATTCACATAGAGTCTAAGAACCCTATGCGAGATATCGAAGCGATACGTTCCGAACTCCCGGCATCTGTCGGCATTTTGGGTTGGTGGGAGCAGAACGGAAACTTTTTTGCAGCGATGCAGATGGAGAAGAGGGCGCTCTTTATAGTTTTGATGCTTATAATCCTTATAGCATCTTTGAATATCGTAAGCTCGCTTTTGATGACGGTCATGAACCGGCGCAGCGAGGTGGCACTCCTGCTGTCTCTCGGAGCTTCTAGGAGAGAGATTATGCAGCTCTTTTTCAGGTTAGGACTCATCATAGGGCTTGGCGGTATTGCGGTAGGAACCGTTTTGGGTTTGGGAGGAATGGAGATTTTGGGCAAATTCGACATAATTACACTCCCTGAAGATGTCTATGGAACGAGCCGCCTTCCGCTTGATCTTGACTGGAGAGACTTTACCGGGATCATAGTCGGAGCCTTTTTGATAACACTCTTTTCATCTTTGTACCCGGCAAGGAAAGCTTCGCAGATAGATCCTCTGAAGGTGTTGAGAAACGAGTAGGGATTCTCTTCTCATTCGAAAAGCTTGAAAGGGAGGGTCAAGGTTCTCTCAAGGATATTCAGAGGCGCTTTGATGATATCTTTTGTAGCTTCCGTTTCGACTTTCGGATTTTCAAGAGGGCCCTTTACGTTCAGAGTCACTGCCAATGTTCCATCTTTTCCGAAAATGATATAACCTGCTACGGGTATTTTGCTAAGGACGTTTGTAAGAGACTCCATAAAGTGTATCTGAAGCTTCAAAGCGACCATCCCCGTATTGAAGTCTATGCTCCCTTTTCCGGTAATCTGAGCGCTGTAGCCCTCGATGACTATCTTTTTGAAAAAGAGTCTTCCATCTTTGAAGCGGTAGTCGAAGGCTCCTCTTTTTATCTTGAAACCGTTTTTGCTGAAGCCCGGATCTTTTAGAGTCAGGATTGCGGGTATCGTGTTTAGAGTGGCAAGAAGATTGTTGTAGAAGGCGGTTTTTGTCCAGAGTGTATCTCTCATTAGAATCGTACCGTTGAAATCTTCTATTTTACCTACAGCGTTGAAGTCGAAGCTCCCCCCTTCAAGCTGGTCGATCGTAGTCAGTTTGCGCATCATTTTGTCCGAGAGATCTTTTCCCGCGATATTGAGCTCTTTTTTGTCGACAATGCCGCGTATCTTTCCCTTTTCATGCACTGTTTCGAATTTTATACCAAACGGCTCCGTGTGCATTTGGATATTGTAAAATCTGCTTGGTAGTTGAACCTTTTTATAGGAGAGCTTACTCTCGTGCCCCTCTATATATAAGAGATGATCTTGTTTTACCTCTTTTACCTCTTCTGCTTTTGACTCTTTTGTGTATCGTTTTATAGACTCAAGCAGTTTGTCTACAGCTATGTCTATCTTTTTGATATTGAAGAAGGTTCTCTCATCTTGCGCTACAATGGATATGGCATCGTTTATGCGTACATGCGTCTGCCCCTCTTTGGAGTCTGCCTCTATCTTGAAAGAGTCGATATTTTCATTTTGGCTTTCAAAGATATCGTTGGGGTATTTTATATCGGCTCTTGCAAGGATTCTGTTTTTTGTATAGGAGAGATGAAGCTTTCCCTTCTCCACCGGTTTCAAAGGCCCTTGAAAATATGGTTTGAGAAGTTTTAGTTCAAGTGCCTTGACATCCAGGCCTCCTCCCTTTTTGTAAATAACTTCTATGGCAAGCTTTGGCACGGAAAAGAGTACATCTTTCGTAAAATCTAGAATTAGATGCTCTTTTGTTTCGTTCATACCGAAAAGCGGCACGTTATGGTAGTCGTATTCAAGCTTTTTGACTAAAGGGTAGAAATCGCCTCTATTTTTGTGAAGATCGATCGAACCGCTCAAGTTGGCGTCCAGGTATGGTTTGAACTCTACTTGGCAGGGGAGTATCTCTATTTTGGAGCCTTTGGAGACAACGTGGAGCCCTCTAACCGGAAGCGGGACTACATTGTCGAAAAGGAGCTTGGCGTACTCCGACTTGTATTCTCCCTCATATTTCAGGAGTTTTCCGGTTGCTAAAGCTACACTCAAATCGACTACTGCGTCCGTGACTCCTTCGGTCTGTATGAAAGGAAGATGTATGCCGTATGCATCGAGCACTCTTTTTATGGAGTCGTCTATTTTATCTTTTACGACTATATGTGCATCGAGCTCTGCTTTGATAGTTGTAAGATCTCTTATCTTCACCCGGCTTCCATCAAGCCTTTTGCCCTCATATACCGGCTTGTGAAGCTTGAATGAGATGGTATCTTTTTTCAAAGTTACATCTATCTTCTCTACTTCGACGGGAGGCACCCCTTCATGAAAGTGCACCTTTGCACCGTAAGCGGTTGCGGATGCCTCAAGCTCTTTTGGATCGAACTTTATCTCTCCTTCGCTATCTATTTTGAATCGACCCTCGATATAGTGAAGAACATATCTTTTGGCCGGGATTTTAGGGTATATCCAGACCTTTATCTCTTCAGGAGGGGCTATGTAGTCGACAAGCGCTTTTATTGAGTTGCACGGTTTTGAGTCTATCTTGAAAGTTACATAATCTTTTCTTTGGCTTACGTTGAAGTCTCCCTCCAGACCAAAACCGCCGTATCTGCCCTCTCCTCTCCAAATCTTGTGTTTGAAATCGTAGATGAATGTTCCTCTAACCTCTATGCCGGGATTTTTGATGAGAAGCTTTCTGATATTCGCCTTTAAAACTTTTCGAGAAGGGTCGTAAGCGATTTTCGATGAAATCTGGAGAGAATCTGCATCGAAATAGAAAACATCGTCGCTGTATAGCAGATGAAAAACTCTATCTCCGACAATCAAGTTCTTTATGTACACTCTGTAGAAGTAGTTTGGCAGGTATTGAACCAGGGTTCCGACTCTTTCGAGCTCCTTTACCGTTTTTGTAGGTTCGTTTCTTTTTTCTATTTCGATTGAGTCGATAGATATATCCAGTTTTTTATCGAGTTTTATGTAAAATTGAGAGATTTTCACACCGGGTAGAGAAATCTTCGGTATAGTGACTCCCGATAGGAGAAAAAAGAAGAGAGCGATGAATATAAATAGAAAAACGAGAAAAATTTTGAGTATGGTCGAGTGGAGTAGTCTGGCCGTCGTTATAATCATTTTGTCGCTCTGCTATTATCTCATTCAGCCGATAGGCACGAGCAGAGTAGTCTACCTGCCTGCCGGTTCGGTGGCGTCGATTATATCATATCTGAACAGAAACGGCATGGATATAAATGGAATGGACAGATATATTTTGAGATTTTTCGGATATCCTCAAAAGGGGTGGATCGATGTAGGCTCCACAAAACTTACGAAAGGAGATCTCTTTTACCGCCTCACCCATGCCAAAGCGGCTATGACTGAAGTGACTTTGATACCGGGTGAAACCAGAGAAATATTTTTTGATGACCTCTCCGAGACTCTTGGGCTTGACAAAGAGAGGCTCGATTTGGCGTACGAGAAGTATGCGCCGTACCAAGACGGTGTTATATTTCCGGAGACATACTACATACCTATCGGAATAAGCGAAGATCATCTCGTTTACTACCTTGTAAGAAAATCTCTTGCAAGACATGAAGAGCTTGCAAAGAAGTTTTTCGGCATATACAACCCAAAAAAATGGTTTCGATACGTAACGATCGCATCTATAATAGAGAAAGAGGCGGCAGATAAAGAGGAGATGCCTCTAATATCATCCGTAATCTACAATCGTTTGAAAAGAAGAATGCCTCTACAGATGGATGGCGCTCTAAATTATGGGCGCTACTCTCACCAAAAGATTACAAAAGGGCGTATCCTTTCGGATACAACGCGTTTCAATACATATAAGTATGGCGGACTTCCTCCATACCCGGTCGGGAGTGTTTCGTTGGATGCTTTGAAGGCTGCCATCAAACCTGCAAAAACGGACTATCTCTATTTCGTCAAGGGGAAAAATGGAAAGCATATCTTTACAAAGAGTTACAAATCTCATCTTAGGGCTATAAAAAGTGGGAAAAAATGAAACAGTATAGATAGTTGGATTTCTATTATCGGGCTATTAATAGCCAACTAAAAGATTGACTGCTACTATAGAATCTACAAATCACTTAAGGAGAGAGTTATGGCATCGACTCCAACTATCGTTTGGACGAAAATAGACGAGGCTCCGGCCCTTGCGACCTATTCGCTTTACCCAATCGTTAAAGCGTTCACCAAGTCGGCCGGAATAGATGTAGTACAGAAAGATATTTCGCTTGCAGGTAGAATCATCTCCCAGTTTCCTGAGAGATTGACCGAGGAGCAGCGCATAGATGATGAGCTTGCAAAACTTGGTGAACTTGTCAAGAAGCCTGAAGCCAATATCATCAAGCTTCCGAACATAAGTGCCTCCATTCCTCAGCTCAAAGCGGCTATCAAGGAGCTTCAGGAGCATGGGTACAACCTTCCCGATTTTCCTGAAGAGCCGAGTACTCCCGAAGAGGAGGAGATAAGAGCAAGATACGCCAAGTGTCTCGGTTCGGCGGTCAACCCCGTACTTCGTGAAGGTAACTCCGACAGGCGTGCGGCAAAAGCGGTCAAAGAGTATGCGAAGAAGCATCCGCACTCTATGGGAGATTGGAGTGAGGAGTCCAAAACTCACGTCTCTTGGATGGATGATGGTGACTTCTACGGAACAGAGCGCTCTGCAACTCTCGATAAAGAGACTACGGCCAGAATCGAATTTGTCGATGCGAATGGAAACGTTCAGGTACTCAAAGAGGAGCTTCCTCTTCAAAAAGGAGAGGTGATAGACTCATCCAAAATGAGCCGCAAGCTGCTAAAAGAGTTCTACGCCAAGCAGATCGAAAAGGCTAAAGAGGATGGAGTTCTTCTTTCTCTGCACCTCAAAGCGACTATGATGAAGGTCTCCGACCCTGTTATGTTCGGCGATGCGGTCGAAGTCTACTATAAAGATGTGTTCGAAAAGCATGGAGAGACTTTCAAGGAGATCGGTGTAGATGTTAGAAACGGTCTCGGTGATGTCTATGCGAAAATCGAAAAGCTTCCTGCCGATAAGCAAGAGGAGATCAAGAAAGATATAGAAGCGGTTTACGAAAAGAATCCACCGCTTGCTATGGTCGACAGCGATAACGGCATTACGAACCTTCACGTACCAAACGACATCATCATAGACGCTTCCATGCCTGCCATGATAAGAATTGGCGGTAAGATGTGGGGACCGGATGGCCTTACGTACGATACGAACGCAATGATTCCCGACAGATGCTACGCAAGAACCTATCAAGAGGTTATAGCGGACTGTAAAGCGAACGGCAAATTCGACGTAACGAGTATGGGTAGCGTTTCTAACGTAGGACTTATGGCACAAAAAGCTGAAGAGTACGGTTCTCACGATAAAACTTTCACTGCTCCCGGAACCGGAATTATCAGAGTCGTCGATGCAGATGGAAACGTTCTTACCGAAAACCCGGTAGAAGAGGGCGATATTTGGAGAGCTTGCCAAACGAAAGATCTTCCTATCAAAGATTGGGTACGCCTTGCCGTTGAGCGTGCAAGACTCAGCGGAGACCCAGCTATATTCTGGCTCGATGAAGATCGTGCGCATGATGCGGAACTTATAAAGAAAGTGAAAGTCTATCTGCAAGACCACGACACCGAAGGTCTAACTATTGAGATCATGAAACCTGTGGATGCTATGAGATACTCTCTTAAAAGAATAAGAGAGGGTAAAGATACTATCTCTGTAACAGGTAACGTCTTCCGTGACCACCTTACCGACCTCTTCCCGATTCTTGAGCTCGGTACGAGTGCGAAAATGCTCTCCATCGTTCCTCTCCTTGCCGGCGGCGGGCTCTTTGAAACCGGAGCGGGTGGATCTGCGCCCAAACATGTTCAGCAGTTTTTGAAAGAGGGTCACCTTCGCTGGGATTCTCTCGGTGAGTTCCTCGCTC
>JALSPH010000187.1 GCA_026986055.1 Campylobacterales bacterium | reverse complement strand
TACCTGTCCTTACCTACGACGAAGCATTGGCGGACAATATAAAAGTGATGGACGATACATCGATAGCTCTTGCCAAAGAGAACGGACTGCCCATATTGGTGTGCGATATGTTCCATAAAGGAAATCTTCTATCTATAATCCAAGGCGACTACGACAAGTGTTCGATAGTGAAATAAAATCAACAAAGAGGAGAAAAAGATGAGACTTGAAAAGAAAGCTGCAAAAGCGTTGGAAAAAGCCAACTTCAACAGATACCTGCTCGCGACTGCGGTTTCAAAAAGGGCTAACGAGCTTGCTGCCGGGGCGGAGCCTCTTGTGAATATGGATCAGAAAAAGTACAAATTTGCGGATATCGCTATCGTAGAGATCGCAGACGGATATCTTAAAATAGAGGATGCCGACAAGAGTTAAGGGTTTTTTGTGCAGCCATCTTTGGAACCTCTGATAGAGAAGATCCGTGCGGTCCATACCGTATCGGAAGCGCAGACGCTTCTTTTTGATACGATCACTCCGACTCAGAGGATAACGGATGCTCTCTCTTTTGCCAAAGATGCCCATGAGGGGCAGAGCAGAAAGAGCGGTGAGCCTTATATCGTCCACCCGATACTGGTCGCTACCATTACCGCTTCCATCAGCTCGGACGAGACGATGGTCATAGCGGCTCTTCTGCACGATGTCGTCGAAGATACACCCTTCACTATAGAAGATATAAAAGATAGATTCGGCGAGGATGTCTCCTACCTTGTGGAGGGGCTTACAAAAATCGTAGAGCTTCGCGACAGTGAACTCGCTCCTTCAACTTCCGATGAAAAACTGGTAACATCCGCTCTTAGCTTCAGAAAGATGCTGATATGCTCGATAGAGGATGTAAGAGTCCTTGTTATCAAGCTTTGCGATCGCCTGCACAACATGCTTACACTCGATGCACTCACGAAACAGAAACAGCACAGAATCGCGGAGGAGACGCTTGTCGTCTATGCTCCCATCGCCCACAGGCTTGGGATTGCCGCATTGAAAAACAAGCTGGAGGATCTCAGTTTCTACTACCTCTTTCCGAAAGAGTATGAAAAGATAGACGAGTATGTCACATCGCACAGCCAGGATTTTCAGATAAGGCTCAACACTTTCATATCCAAAGTGAAGACGTTGTTGGTCCATAACGGCTTCAAAGCGGACAGTTTCGAGATATTCGGAAGGGTCAAACACTACTACTCCATATATTTGAAGATGCAGAGAAAGGGTATCTCCATAGACGAGATTCTCGACCTTCTTGCGATACGGATACTTGTACGAGAGCCGATAGATTGCTACAGATCTTTAGGTACTTTGCACCTTAACTTCAAGCCGCTTATAGCACGTTTCAAAGATTATGTCGCTCTGCCCAAAGAGAATGGCTACCAGACCCTACATACGACCGTTTTCGACGAAACGTCGATCATTGAAGCCCAAATAAGAACTTTCGAGATGCACAAGACGGCCGAATACGGCATAGCGGCGCACTGGAAATATAAGCAGGGAGACTCGGCCATAAACATAGAGTGGCTCAAGAACCTGCAGTATCAGAACGAATCGATAGAAGAGTTCTACGAGCTTGTCAAAAACGATCTTTACAGTGAAGATATAAGCGTATTCACTCCGGCGGGAGATCAGATAACCCTTCCAAGAGGGGCTACGGTTCTCGATTTCGCTTATGCGGTCCACTCGCAGGTAGGCGAGCGTGCCAGTGCAGCTCTGGTCAACAAAAGGCCTGCATCTTTGTTGAGCGAGCTTAAAAACGGCGATCTTGTCCGTATCATCACTTCGAAAGAGCCGATATACCACTGTACATGGATAGATGCGGTCAAAACCTCCAGAGCCAAGAGCCATATGCGGGCAAGATGCAATAAAAAGCGCAAAGAGATCGACAGGCTCAGTGCCGTCAACATACTCTCGGCTACGCTCGGTACAGGTTCCGATGAGATAAACGAGTGGCTCTCAAACCAATCTTTCGCCGACCAGATATACAGGGTCCCCCGCGATTTGAGCTTTTTCAAAGAGGTTTTGCACCGTTTCATTGCAGATAAGCGGCAGAAGTCGATATTGCCCACTATATTTCAGCGCCCCCGCAGAAAATTGAAGAGTTACAGTTTCGAAAATTTCGTCATTCACTCTTCGGATGGAGTCTCGAGCGTGGAGTTCGACTACTGCTGCCATCCAAAACGCGGAGACCCTATAGTCGCCTTCAAGATTGGCGGCAAAGCGGTCGTACACCACAAGTTTTGCGAAAAGGCCAACTCACTCATTGAGAAGGGCGCGCCGATGCTTTTTGTAGAGTGGAGCGAGAGCAAGGTTCAAAGGTACAGGCTTCTTGTAACCCTCAAAGATGAAAAGGGGGCGCTTGCGAAACTGCTGGCCTATCTTGCGAAGATCGAGTGTAACATCATCTCCATAAAGCTTGGAGAGGGGACATCCCAGAGCAATTTATGCGAAGTTATATTCGAGAGCAGGGACCACGACCAGACGCACCTCAAAGAGCTTTTGGAGAGAAAGTTCAAAGTGTTGGAGCTTGTCAGCAAAACGGATGCATACAAACAATAAGATTAAGGATTGAGCAGAATGATAGAAGAGGCATTGAAAGAGATAAGACGCGGCGCCGAAGAGATAATAACCGAAGAGCAGATAGAGTCTTTGGTGAAGCGATATTACGAAAAGGGGGAGCCTTACTACGTCAAAGCCGGGTTCGACCCGACGGCACCGGATCTCCATCTGGGCCATACCGTTTTGCTTCAAAAATTGGCTGCATTTCAGAAGCATGGAGCGATCGTACAGTTTCTGATAGGCGATTTTACAGGGATGATAGGCGACCCGACCGGAAAGAGTCAGACTAGAAAGAAACTTACCCAAGAAGAGGTCAAACAAAACGCCAAGAGTTACGAAGAGCAGGTTTTTAAAATTCTCGATCCGGAGAAGACGGTTGTCGTGTTCAACAGCGAATGGCTCGGAAAACTTACAAGTTACGAGATGATAGAGCTTGCATCCAAGCGTACCGTAGCGAGGATGCTCGAGCGAGACGACTTCGAAAAGAGGTTCAAGAGCGGCCAGGATATATCTTTGTACGAGTTCTTCTACCCGCTCTTTCAAGGGTACGACAGTGTCGTACTAAAAAGCGATATAGAGATAGGAGGAACCGACCAGAAGTTCAACCTTCTCATGGGCCGCCATCTGCAGCGCGCCTACGGTGTAGGCAAAGAGCAGGTCATCTTGATGATGCCTATACTCGAGGGGCTTGACGGTGTGCAGAAGATGAGCAAGTCTTTGGGTAACTTCATAGGGGTGAGCGAAGAGCCCAATGTGATGTTCGCCAAAGTGATGAGCATAAGCGACGATTTGATGTGGCGCTACTACGAACTTTTGAGTGCCCGTTCGCTCAGTGAAATAGAGCAAATGAGAGAGGATGTGGCTGCCGGAAAGCTTCATCCGAAAAGAGCAAAAGAGATACTTGCAGAAGAGATCGTCGAGCGTTTCCACGACAGAGAGTCGGCGCTTTCTGCCTGCGAAGAGTTCAACAAAGTCTTTAAACAGAAAGAGCTTCCTACCGATATGCCCCAATTTACCGTAGATGGGCCGATCTGGATAGCGAAAGCGCTTGTGGAAGCGAAGCTCGAGCCATCCACTTCACAGGCAAGGCGCGACCTGCAGGCGGGTGCCGTTAGGATAGACCGGCAGAAGGTCGGCGACAAAGACTTGCAATTGGAAGCGGGAGAGTATATACTTCAAGTAGGAAAGAAGAAATTTGCAAGAGTGAAGGTGAAGTAGTGGAGCTAAAACCTGTAAAAATCGGAAAACATACTCTCAAATATCCGATCATCCAGGGGGGTATGGGTGTAGGAATAAGCTGGGATAAGCTGGCAGGGCACGTGAGTCTTGAAGGAGGGCTCGGCGTTATAAGCAGCGTTGGGACAGGGTATTACGAAAACAAGGCATACGTAGATAAACTCGTAGCCGATCGGCCGTTGGAGGTAGAGAACTTCTACTCCAAAAAAGCTCTTTTCAAAATCTTCGAAAATGCAAGAAAAATATGCGGCGACGCTCCGCTGGCATGCAACGTACTCTATGCGATAAACGACTATGGACGTGTCGTGGAGGACTCTTGTGAAGCGGGGGCCGATATTATCATAACGGGGGCGGGCCTTCCGACGAACATGCCCGAATTTACTACGAATTTTCCTGATGTAGCACTCGTGCCGATCGTCTCTTCGCCAAAAGCTTTGCGCCTTATATGCAGGAGATGGGAGAAAAGGTACGGGAGGATTCCGGACGCGGTCGTTCTGGAAGGGCCGCTAAGCGGCGGGCATCAGGGCTTTACCTACGAGCAGTGCCTTATGGAGGAGTATCAGCTCGAAAACCTGATAGGCCCTGTCGTAGATGAAGCCGAAAACTGGGGAGGCATACCTGTTTTTGCCGCCGGCGGCATATGGGACAAGAGCGATATAGAGCGCTGCATAAACCTCGGTGCAGCCGGCGTTCAGATGGGTACCCGCTTCATAGGGACGCATGAGTGTGATGCTCACGACAACTTCAAAGAGGTTCTGCTCAACTCCAAAAAAGAGGATATCCTTCTTTTGAAGTCTCCGGTAGGATACCCGGCCAGAGGAGTCAGAACGAACCTTATAGATCTTGTTCAAAAGAGAGAGGGGCCCGCTATAAAGTGCATAAGCAACTGTGTCGCACCGTGCAAGCGCGGCGTAGAGGCTAAAGAGGTTGGATACTGCATAGCTGACAGGCTCAGCGATGCATATATGGGCGACAAGGAGCTTGGACTATTCTTTACCGGCTCCAACGGGTATAGAATAGAAGAGCTGATATCTGTCAAAGAGTTGATGCAAAAACTTGTCCACGGAGAGTAGCCATAAGCCGCCTCATTCTCACTCTCCTTACCATTTTTTTTGCAACCTCGATCTTCGCATCGAGCCAGCAAGCGCGTCTTGAGAGTGCAAAAAAAGCGATCTTGTCCGACTCGAAATCTGTCGTTTGGAAAGGGTATCACGACTATCAGTCGCTATACATGAAAGCCCTTCTGGATCAAAACAGAACACTTCAGGAAAAGGCGCTTTCAGGTCTTATAAAAGCTTCAAAAACCCTTGGACTGGACCCTACGAGGTATGAAAATGCACTAAAAACCATCAGACCAGATCTTTTTGAAAAGAGGAAAAGGAGTGCGAAGAAGCCTGAAAAAAAGATATCCTCTTCATCAGCCTCCTCTATAGAAAAACATCCTCCGTCACGAAAAAGAGTGAGACTCTTGAGTTCAAAAGTCGAAAAAGGAGGGTTGAAACTCTCATTTTCCGGAAGAGTCGATAAAAAGTGGATACGACACTTTATCCTTGAAAGAAGAGGCAGAGTCCTTTACGTATATGACTTCAAGAACGTAAGAATTCCATTCTCCATAAAACGTTTCAAAGGCGGGAGTTTCAAAGAGATCAGGATTGCACAGTTCGATCCCAAAAGGGTAAGAGTAGTCATAGAGGTCAAAAAGGCTTACAACCCAAAACTGGAATTTAAAGACAAAACAGTATATATTACACTTCCCTACTCAAAAAAAAGAGCTGAAAAAGCTACGACGTCAGAGCGGAAAAAAAGAGGTAAACAGAGCAAAAAGGTTGATGCGACTATACCGAAATATTTGAAAAGATATACCGTTGTCATAGACCCTGGTCACGGCGGAAAAGATGCAGGAGCAGTAGGGGTCAAAAGAAGAAAAGAGAAAGATGCGGTTTTGGCAGTGGCTAAACGTCTTAAAAAGGTGTTGCAAAAGAGGGGATTCAAAGTCTATATGACACGCGAAAGGGACAGGTTCGTATCTTTGAAAAAAAGAACCCACTTCGCAAATAGAAAGGGCGCGGACTTTTTCATATCGATCCATGCAAATGCAGCACCCAACAGAGCTTCGCGCTACAAGAGCAAAGGGCTTGAAACATTTTTTCTCTCGCCCGCAAGAAGCGAAAGGGCAAAACGTGTCGCGGCTTTGGAGAACAGTGCCGATTTGAGCGACTTGAACAGATATACAAAAAACACTCTTTTGAACGTTTTGAACAGGGAGAAGATAATAGAGTCGAACAAACTTGCCATAGACCTTCAGAAGCAGATTTTGTCCTCTTTGAAAAGGAAATATAGAGGTGTTGTGGACAATGGTGTAAGAGAGGCCCCTTTTTGGGTTTTGGTAGGCGCTCAGATGCCGGCCGTTTTGATCGAGATCGGCTACATTACTCATCCGACGGAGGGGCTCAGGCTATTTAACCCCAACTACCAGAATCTGCTTGCCGAGGGGATCGCCAACGGTATTGAGAGCTACATTTACCATAGTGGGATGTAGGTATTGGGATATGGGTTATGGGGGGGTAGGATTCAGGGGATGGGATGTTGAATGATGGATGTTGGATGTTGGAGAAGGAGTGCGAATCGTCGCTACTCCTCCAACAACTCTATTATTTGTAGTTTTTTATAGCGCTCTCAAGAAGCTTCAGAGCCTCACTTTTGCCTTTGAAATCTTTTACTTTCACCCACTTGTTAGGCTCCAGCATTTTGTAGGTTTCAAAGAAGTTCTTGATCTTATTGAGAGTGGCTTTAGGAAGATCTTCGTAACTCTCTATCTTCTCGTAAGTAGGATCTACCTTAGTTACAGGTACTGCCAGAAGCTTCTCATCCATACCGGCCTCATCTTCCATGATCAGCACCCCTATAAGTCTGCACTTTATAACTGCACCCGCTTGTACCGGGTACTCGTTAAGCACAAGAATGTCTATAGGGTCGCCGTCGTCTGCAAGCGTATTTGGCACGAAGCCGTAGTTCGCCGGATAGAACATCGCCGAATATAGAACTCTGTCCACAAAAACCGCACCGCTATCTTTATCTACCTCATATTTTATGTTCGACCCGTAAGGTATTTCGATGAGCGCGTGGATCTTGTCGGGGTACTCGCCGCTGCCGATTTTTGAAATATCCATACTTTACTCTCCTAATAGAATTTGATGCGAAATTCTATCGCAATGTGATTGAAAATTTCATCAAACTGAAAGAATGGACGAAGAGAAATATAGATATTTTGACATGCATATCAAAAAATACTATAATAAATTTGATATGTATATCAAGGAAATTCGATGTTGGAAGAGATCAGAGAGTTACAAAAATTTATTTTATCGAAGCAAAAAAATATCTATAAAAGATATTTTTTTGAGAAAATAAAATTTGATACAATGACCGGTATTTTAGGTGCCAGGGGTGTCGGCAAGACAACTTTTCTGCTTTGGTACTTGAAAAACAACCCTTTGAAAAGCTCCAAAAAGCTCTATGTCAGTGCCGACTCAATAAATATAGACTCACTTTTTGATCTGGCAAAAAGTTTTCAAAATGATGGCGGAGAGCTGATGATTATAGATGAGATTCATAAATATAACGGTTTTGAGATCGAGTTGAAGAAGATATATGATTTTTTGGATTTGAAAGTTCTATTCAGCGGTAGCAGTGCTTTGAAAATAGATAATGCAAAAGCCGATTTGAGCCGAAGAGCCGTTGTATATGAAGTAGAGGGTATGAGCTTTAGAGAATTTGTGGAGATAAAAAATGGTTTGAAGCTGCCTTCATATGAATTGAAGGAGATATTGCATGACCATATCGATATCGCTTTTGAACTTAGTGGGAAATTTAGTGTCAAACCGAATTTTACGGAGTATTTGAAATTTGGGTACTATCCTTTCTATTTTGACAAGAAAAGCCATTATTTATTAAAGCTTAATGAAACTATCAATACAGTTCTTGAAGTCGATATACCTTCTATCTTTCCCATAGAGTATCAAAATATTAAAAACCTTAAAAAACTTATCAAACTTATATGTAGCGCTCATCCTTATACCCCGAATATCAAAGAGTTACTTGTCAGGATGGAGCTGGGAGAGGATTATAGAACTCTTTACAGATATATAGACTACCTTCATAAAGCAAAAATATTGAAAGTTATAAGAGGTAAAAGCAAAGGTGACAATATTTTTACAAAACCGGACAAGATCTATCTAAATAATTCAAACCTACACTATAGTTATTGCAGTGATGCGAATATTGGAACGGTCAGAGAAGTGTTTTTTGCAAGTATGATGTTTCAACATGACCTTACTATCCCGAGAAAGGGTGATTTCCTGGTCGATGGTAACTATCTGTTTGAAATTGGTGGAAAAAATAAAACTTTCAAACAGATAAAAGATTTACCGGACTCTTTTTTAGTCCAGGATGATATAGAGATAGGAAGCGGCAACAAAATACCGCTATGGTTATTTGGATTTTTGTATTGAGGGCAAGGAGGCTGATATGTCTGAAAAAGATCGTTTGAAGTGGAACAGAAAGTATGAAGAGCAGAGCGAGCTACTAAAAAGCAGGGCTCCTTGCAGGCTTGTAGAGGAGTTTTATAGTTATGCCGTCGGTTCAACTGCTCTGGATCTTGCATCCGGAGCCGGGCGCAATACCATCTTTTTGGCGCAAAAGGGGTTTTGCGTCGATGCGGTCGATATATCTTGGGTTGCACTGGAGGCGCTAAAAGGAAGGGTAGAGTCAAAGTGCGTGAATATAATAGAAGCCGATTTAGATGACTTCACTCCGCCTTACGGTAGATACGATCTGGTAGTTATGACAAATTTTCTTGATCGCTCTTTGATGAAGAGAGTCGCAGACTCCCTCAAACCGGAAGCGCTTTTTATAGTCGAAACATATATGGAGCACGAAAACAACGAAAAACCGGACTCAAATCCAAACTACCTGCTTAAAGAGGGGGAGCTTAAAGATTTTTTCGGCTCTAGCTTTGAAATTTTGGAGTATAGAGAGTTTTGGAACGATTCCGATGAACTGTATAGAATGAGGAAGCAGGGAGTCGTTGTTAGAAAGAGGCAGAGTTGAATAGAAACATAGATGTTCTGTATATTGATGATGAGCTGGTGGTCGTGAATAAACCAAGCGGCCTTCTTGTACATCGCTCTTTGATAGACAAAAGTGAGACTCGTTTCGCACTGCAAGAGGTGCGTAATATGACAGGTAGATACGTTTATCCGGTTCATAGAATAGATAAACCTACATCAGGTGCTTTGATATTTGCTTTTTCCAAAAAAGTGCTAAAACATTGTCTGAATACTTTAAGAATGGAGAGGTGAAGAAACACTACATTGCCGTCGTTAGAGGGTATATAGAGAAAGAGGGAGTTATAGACTACGCTCTTAAGGAGCTGTTCGACAAGATGATCGATATGAATGCGGATCTTGAAAAGGGTGCGCAAAAGGCAGTGACTTAATATAGACCTTTGGCTACAATTGAGTTGCCCTATCGTGTAGGAAGCTACTTTACGGCACGTTACACTCTGGTAAAACTAATGCCGAAAACCGGAAGAAAGCATCAACTGCGGCGTCATATGAAACATATCTATCACCCTATAGTCGGTGATACCAAATATGGAAGAGGGGAGCACAACCGTTTTTTCAGAGAGAAATTCAACTCCCACAGACTACTTTTGCACTCTACTCATATCGCTTTCAAGCACCCGGCAACCAAAGAGCAGATAGAGATTTTCGCTCCGTTTCCTGAAGAGTTTACCAGAGTTTTAAAAGAGGTTGACCTTTTGTGCCTCTTTGTATAAAATGGGCCACGAAATTGTAGTAACGAAAGCAAAGAAAATAAATGAAAAGTTTCTATCTTACCGATCTAGATTTTACTTTTTTAAGAAGCGACCAGAGTGTAAGTCCCTTTAGCCGAGAGGTTTGGAACGGTTTGGTCGAAAGCGGGGTAAAGCTTTCGGTAGCTACGGCCAGAAGC
>JALSPH010000186.1 GCA_026986055.1 Campylobacterales bacterium | reverse complement strand
TTCCATCGGCCTACCGAACAATCAGCGCTCTGGATAGCGAATATGCAAAGAGGATCTCACCGTCGGACAGATACAGAATAGAAAAAGGGCTTTTGATATACCATCTTACCTCAAAAACACCGACCGACTATTTTAAAGAGAATCCTCCTCTCCCGCTGCTAAAGTCGGTGGAGCTTTACGAAATAGGTATCGAAAAAGAGATATTGAACGAAAGAATCGAAAAGAGAACGGAAAAGATGTTCGAAGCGGGCCTTGTGGACGAAGTTGCAAACCTTGAGTATAGATATGGTCGTCTGCACAACCCTATGAAGGCTATAGGAATAAAAGAGGTTCTCGACTACTTCGACGGAAAGCTCACTTTGGACCGGACGAAAGAGAGAATAGTGATCGCGACAAGGCAGCTTGCGAAAAGACAAAAAACCTTCAACAAAACCCAGCTTCCGCCCCACCCTCTTTTAAGTGCGAACGAGATCTTCGAAAAGATTGTCGAAAGCTGAAACTACTCCAGCGTCAGCGCATCTTTGCAGAGTTTTCTCCAAGGGCCGCCGTCGCTTTGCAGAGCACACCTTTTAAAACTCTCTTTCGCTTCGCTCTTTTTCCCCAAAGATAGCTGCAGAGAACCCAGCTCATAGAGCCATCTCGCTCTCTTTTCACCCCTTAGATTCAGCACCCTCATAGACTCCGCCACATCCAGGGCCCTCTTTACCATATTCTCTCCCTTGTAGAGTCTGATCGCTTCGAACTCGGCCCATGGAGAGTATGGGTGGACACCTTTTGCCTTCTGAAGTTTAAGAAGCTTTTGCAACATCCAAATCTGCTGCACCCTGTCTCTCTCTCTTTTTGCAGAATCATACCCTGCTTTGTAGATTTCAGCCATCTTTATATCGTTGCCGTATCTTTTGGAGAGCTCTTTTATCAAGGCTATCTCTTTAGCGTAAGGTCCTGTATGGTGAAGCGCTTTTACAAGATCCCACATAAGGGTAGGGCAGCTTTTGGGCTCCTCTCCTGCAAGCTTGATAAGATCTTCCGCCGCCTTTTTAGCCTCTATGTAACTCTGCTTTAGAGTCAGGGAGTGGACCGTTTTACAGAGCCACTCCTCTCTCTCTTTGCCCAAAAGGTGCCTCTTGGCTATTTCAAGCGCTCTGTCGTATCTTGCAAACTTTTGGTAACATCCGTAAAGGAAAGAATCATACTTGGCATCGGGCTTCAAGCCGTAATTTTCCACCATAGATATGGCCCTCTTGCACTCATTCTGCTTGACTGCATCTTCAAAGATACTTTTTGCCGCACTTTTCAACGTATCTAACCCAAGCTCTTTGATATTTTCATCTTTTATACTCTCTATGGCGTCCGCAAGAGATAATACCTCTTTGTATCTTTTGAGCTTGAGCAGGAGTTTCGCTTTGGCGACAAGTGCCTTTTGAGCTATCGCCCCTCCTCTATACTCCCGCATCAGGGTTTCGAACTTCTCGATAGCTTCAGTGGCATTGGTCTCTTCGGAGGTGACAAAAAGTGCGTCAAGGCTCTCTTTCGCTTTGTCGCTGTACTCTCCGTACGAGAACTCCTCCAGATATCTTTCGTACCACTCTATAGCTTTTTTTATATCTCCCTTCTCGTCATACCACTGAGCGATCTCAAAAAGTATCTCTTCATATAGGTTGTCGAGTTTTTTAACTCTTTTAAGGAGTGCTCTGTCTATCTCTATCGCCAGGTCGTAATAGCCGTATGAGGCCAACCTTTTCGCTATATCGTGCGCATCACCCTTCTCTTTGAGCAAAAAGCCCGGGTTTTTCTCCCAAATCTTTTGAATATACTCTTTTGCTTTCTCATGCTTCGAAGCATCGAAGTATCGTATGGCGAGCTTGTATGCGGCCAAAGAGGCTATATCTACATCTTTAGTGCCGTAGTATGCCTCAAGATAACGTTTTATAGCCTCTTTGCTCTTTCCGTTTATGTAGAGCTGATCACCAAGATATATGAGCCCAAGGTCTGCGAATCTGCTTCCTTTATGCTCCTCTATGAGACGGTCGAAAAAGTAGTTGGCATCGCTATCGAAACCGGTGGCGGCATAGACTCTTGCCAAGATCAAAAGGACTTCGGGAAGGTACTCGTCGGAAGTGTATCTTTTTATGAAAATCTTACCGAGTTTGATTATCTCCTCCGCATTCTCCTTCATATCCTCCTGAGCCAAAGATTTGATCCTGTAGCGCAAGAAATCGCTTGCAAAAATGGAGTCGGGGTGCAGCTCCTGAGCCTCCGTGGCCAGATCATACGCTCTTTTGTACTTTTTGGATTTGAAAGCGGACTTTATCGACATAAACCTCTCTACATCCCTGTTCTTTTTCATAAATACCGGGTTACCGTTTATATCGACCGGCCCTATGGAGG
>JALSPH010000185.1 GCA_026986055.1 Campylobacterales bacterium | reverse complement strand
AAAGTTCGACTTTTTGGGCCTTAAAACTCTTACCGTCATAGACAATGCCGTCAAGCTCGTAAAGAAAAGGCACGGTGTGGAGATAGACCTTGACAATATGAGTATGGATGACCCCAAAGTATACGAGACGATTAGAAGCGGCGAGACCGTTGGAATGTTCCAGATAGAATCGGGCGGAATGCAGCAGCTCAACTCCAAGCTAAAGCCTGACAATTTCGAAGATCTTGTCGCGGTTTTGGCTCTATATCGTCCCGGTCCTATGGATGCGGGGATGCTTGATGATTTCATAGAGAGAAAGCATGGCCGCCAGAAGATCGAGTATATGTTCGATGAGCTCGAGGAGATATTGAAGCCGACATACGGCGTCATAGTCTACCAGGAGCAGGTTATGCAGATCGTCCAGACGATCGGGGGTTTCAGTCTCGGAAAAGCGGATATCGTCAGAAGGGCGATGGGTAAGAAGAAGTTCGACCTTATGCAGAAGTACAAGAGCGAGTTCGCTCAGGGTGCAAAAGAGCAGGGTTTGGACTACGACAAAGCGGCGGAGCTTTTCGACCTTATAGAGAAGTTCGCCGGTTACGGATTTAACAAATCCCACTCCGCCGCCTATGCTATGGTTACCTACCAGACCGCATATCTCAAAACTCACTATCCTGCCGAGTTCATGGCGGCACTTCTTACGAGTGAAAAAGACAATACCGACAAAGTGGTCAAATATATCGATGAGGTAAAGAGGCTCGGTATCAAGCTTTTGGCACCCGATATAAACCGATCGGCTCTGGAGTTCACTCCCGATAGTGACGAAGAGGGAGATGTCATACTCTTTGGGCTTGGAGCGATAAAAGGGGTGGGTGACGCCGCCGTCAACGCCATTCTTGCCGCAAGAGAAGAGGGGAGCTTCAGTTCGCTTGATGATTTCGTAGCGCGCATAGATACTCAGAAAGTGAACAAGAAGGTTATAGAATCGATGATAAAGGCAGGAGCCCTCGACGGTTTCGGTTACAGCCGCAGGGCGCTTCTTGAGTCTATAGAGGCGATCATAGAGGCGATGCACGAGTCTGCAAGAGCTCAACAGATGGCTGTAGGCTCGCTTTTCGGGGATGCCGAAGAGATGGTGAGTGTCAAAGTCGATATCGTTCCTATGGAGGAGTACCCGCAAAAGAGTCTTTTGGAGCTTGAGAAGGAGTCGTTGGGATTTTATGTTTCGGGACATCCGCTCGACAGATTCAGAGAAGAGCTTGGAAAAATAGAGTATACACTCTCTTCGGACATTGACCAGATCGCAGACGGATCGAGCGCCCTTTTGATAGGAAAAGTGGAGGAGATAACGACAAAGATAAGCAAAAAAGGGAACAAGTTCGGCATAGCCAACGTGATGGACTTGCACGGAAACATAGAAATAACTCTCTTTGAAAGGCAACTCGAACAGTTGGAGAAGTTTGATCTTGACGAGCCTATCGGCTTTAAGGTCTCCATAACCCGTGACGGGGATTTTACAAGAATGAGGGTTCTTAAAATCATGGAGCTAAAGGCTTGCAGAAAAGAGAAGATCGAGACGAAAATGGTCGAAAAACCTGAAGAACCTATGGTTGTAAGGCTCGATTTGACCCATGAGAAGATGCGAATTTTAGAAGAGATCTACAGACTGGCAAGGTCGAATCCGGGAAGAAAACCGCTGAGACTGGTACTATGCTCCAAGCTGCAAGAGGTTGAGATAGAGTCCTCTTTGCATGTAAACGATAGCGTAAAAAGCTTACTGGAAAATATGGAAGAGGTGGAGGTTTTCGCTTCGGCATAGTTTTACATATTTTAGAAGCGACAAACCTTCTCTTGCTTGACTCTCTATCTGCTGCCACTCATTATTGACACACCATTTGGTCGGGGCTATTTTTCACAGGGTTCAATAAAATATGCATATACGGTAACATTCGTTAAATTTTAGCCGATATTGATATAGCGATATATCGGTTAAGGTTTAAAAATGTCAGAATATCATCTACTGGGCAGGCAACCCATCCTTGATGAAAAGAGACGAATTTTCGCTTATGATCTTTTTTTCAGGGATGAGAATCGAAAGCCCGACGAAGCTCCGGGCCGTTTTGCTACGATTTCGGTGCTTACTAAGGTTATGAACCAGTTCGGTGCGAAGGAGATTTTAGGCTCTTACAAAGCGTTCGTAAGAGTAGAGAGGGAGTTTCTTTTCAACGATCTGATCCTCGATATGCCAAAAGATATTTTCGTATTTTCCGTACTCCCTTCCATGAGATTCGATATGGCTGTCGCCAAAAGAATCGTAGAGCTTAGAAGAAGAGGCTTTCAGATCGCCTTGAACGATACGGTTTTAGATAATGATCTGATGAGAAGAGTAGGTCCGCTGCTTCCATACTTCAG
>JALSPH010000184.1 GCA_026986055.1 Campylobacterales bacterium | reverse complement strand
TATCTAAAAGGTCGCTCTATCTCAAAGAGCCGTTGGTTCTTACTTTCGAGATAAACCAGACCGACAGTTCGAAGGTTATGTTTTTCGATTTCAATATAGTGGATTCGAAAGATATCTTCGTTCATAGGCTGGACAAAAGGGTTGACGAAGGGTACCACGCCAGAAAAGAGCACTACACCTATCTTATCTATCCGCTTAAAACAGGAGAGCTTTCGATAGATTTCAAACTTCTTGTCAGGCGCGGAAACGACGAAATGCTCACTACCGCATTCACGGGAGGCCGCTACAATGTAAAAGCGGTAGAGACGGAGGATCGCTACGAAGCTATCGAGTCTGAAAAGATAGAGGTAAAACCTCTGCCGGTAAATGCCGACCTTGTCGGCAGATATACCGTAGCCAGAAAGGTGGAAAGCACTAGGGTGAAATCCTTCGAACCGCTCTATATAGAGGTCACTGTTTCGGGAGTTGGTTATGCTCCCGATCTTGATAGTATCGAGTGGATGCCGCCGGTTCCCGGTGTCAGGTTTTTCAAGGACAAACCGAAGATAGAGACCCGATATACAGAAGAGGGGATAGAGACGAAAGCGATCTTCGGTTACGCATTGATCGGCGAGAAGAGCTACACGTTGCCAAAACTTCGCCTGCAAGCCTTCGATACGAAAGAGAAAAAAGTATATAATATAGCGCTTGAAGCTTTGAATATAGATGTAATGGCCGTAAAGAGTTCTATACTGCTTGATGAAAAGAGTGTTCCTCCTCCTATTGAACCGCCATTTGAAAGCGTAAAGAGGTTCATTCTCTATCTTCTTATCTTTGCAGCGGGATGGATAAGTGCGATTTTGGCTATGAAATTTAAGACTCTTTTACCATCACCCACTCTCGAAGATGAGTGGAGAGGGATCGTGAAATCTTGCAGTGATCCCAAAGATCTTTTGAAACTCCTTTTGAAAAAGGATCCATCAAGATACAAAGATTATATAGAGAGACTCGAACGCTCCATCTATGAGGGGGAAAAGATCGATATGAAAGCTTTAAAAAGAGAGGTGCTTAATGATAGTTAGATCTCTTTTTCTCTCCATTATTTTAACCGTTTTTTCCATTGCCGAAGTGTCGCCTGCGGAAGAGGGGGAGAAGATTTACTTCTCTATGGGGTGTTATGGCTGCCACGGAGTATACGGCGAGGGGGTCAACAACTTTCCAAAGCTTGCCGGAAAGAGTAGAATTTATCTTGCAAAACGTCTAATGGAGCTGAAAAAGGGGATGGGCCATACACCGCAAAAAGAGATGATGATCCCCTACGCAAAAGCGTTGAGCGAAAAAGAGATAGAGAGTTTGTCTATATTCCTTGCAAGCTCCTCGTCGAAGGATAGCGAAAGCCTGGAGGTACCGGAAGATGTTCTCGGAGGGTCGAACCTCTGACATCTTCATCAAACAGTAGCAAGATGCTCTTTTACCGTGTGAATTTTGCCGGTAAGTGTATTTACCAGTTTATGGCTTTCGGTGATGATTTCGGTATCCTCTTTCAGTTTGTCGTTTAGTTTTTCAACCATCTCTTTCGCTTTGATCACCTCTTCATCTATTATCTTTGAGTTTTCGGTATCCTCTTTGCTGAGGTTGTTGACATGAGCGATCTTTTCGTTGGCTCCGCTCATCTTTTCATAGGAGTGTTCGCTTACTTCGACAAGTTTTTGCATAGATTCGGCATTGACTCTTACTCTGGAAGAGACATCTTCTACGGACTGGACTATAGAGTTTATCGTGATGTTGATCTCTCCGAGACTCTTTTGGGTCTTTTCGGCCAGGTTTCTCACCTCATCGGCGACTACTGCAAAACCTCTGCCGTGCTCTCCGGCTCGTGCCGCCTCTATGGCGGCGTTCAGAGCCAGAAGGTTGGTCTGGTCGGCTATGTCGGATATCATTCCGAGTACATCTTTTATCTGTGTCGTGGTTTCGCTGAGAGAGTGTAGCTGTTCTGATACCTCGATACTCTTTTCATATTGAAGATTTACGTTACTGTTTAGTGAAGATATGTCCCTTTGTGCCTCCTCTATCATATCGCTCGACTCCACTATCTCCTCTTGGAGCCTTTGAGAGTACTCTATGTTTTTTCTGCTCTCCTCTTCGGCTATCGTTAGAGATTTTACGATCTTTTGTGAAAGTGCGTCCGTCTCCTCCATTAGCTTATCGACGGTTCCAGAGAGACTCTCTATCTTTACTGTGACTTTTTCGGTATCTTCCATAAGATCGCTAAGATCGACTACGGAGAGTATCTTCTCCCTGAAAGAGTTGACGGCTTTAACAAGCTCCTCATACTCTTTGCTATATTTTGCATCTATCTTTAGAGGCTCTGAAAGCCTCATCTCTTTGAGGTACTCTATAGTTCTGTTGGCTATATTTACTCCGTTTATTTTTTCATCCATATCGTGAACGAAAATGACAACGGCGACAAGGATCTGAACTGCCGAGCCTATCGGGTTGTCGGTGAAAAATATAGCATTCGCTACAAGCAGGGCCATTCCGATCCAGTGTACGGCTCTCATCCTGAAAAAGAGAGATCTGACCATCGTAAATCCTTGAATGAGTGATTTTTTGATAACATATAATCGTCAATTAAAAATAATAGTTAAATTGTTTTTTAAAGATGTACAGTTGAAGTTTCGGTATTTCTCAAAAATGTCAGCTCCACTCTATCAAGGTGATCTCCGCTTCGGTGCCAAGTCTCATAGGCGGTCCCCAAAAACCTATGCCGCTATTTACGTAGATATGCCGCCTCTTAGCTAACCTGTGAAGACCCTCAAGATATGGCTGCTGCAGTTTGACAAGATAGCCGAAGGGCCATATCTGCCCTCCGTGTGTATGTCCGCTGAGCATCAAAGAGGGGTTGAAGCCGTTTAGGTGGTAGATAGATCTTGGCTGGTGGGCCAAAAGGAGTGTAGCGGCTTTTTGGGGAATATTCACTGTCGCCTCTTTTATGTTCGGAGCGTAGGAGCCGTAGCGTATTCCGAAGAGGTCGTAGAGACCTACCACCCAAAAGGGCCCCAAGTTTACAGCTCTGTTTCCCAAAACCTCTATTCCCATTTCTCTAATGTACTCAAGCGTCTCTTCTATGCCGTGGAAATACTCGTGGTTTCCCGGAACGTAGAAGGTTCCGAACCTGCTTCTCAAATTTTTAAGCTCATCCACCGCACCGGATATTCTCTCTATTGGAAGATCGGTCAAATCACCGGTTATCACCACTACATCAGGGCGCAGCTCGTTTATCCGTCTCACACTCTCTTCTACGAACTCTCTCTCTATCAATCCGCCTATATGCATATCGCTGATCTGTACGATTCTGTAACTTTTCCCATCGAATCTATCTTGCTTCACGATCACATTTTTGACGACGGGACGTTTTGTCCCCTCATAGGCCGAAACTCCGGTAACTACCGCTCCGGCTCCAAGAAAAGCGGCGTCGCTCGCTCTTTTAAAGAGCCTTCTTCTCTCATTGTGAAAAGGGGTATGGCGCTGCAGCAGGTGAATAATTTCGTACAAAAGCATGGCCAGAAAGAGAATGAACGTCACTCCTATACTCATGGACAAAAGAGCGTAAAGAGCTTTAGGTACTTCAAATATATATCTTGCCAAAACGTAGCCGATATTACCCAGATAGTTGAGTGCCAGAAAGATCGAGAACCACCTCTTCGTATTTGCGCCTAAATGCATCTTCATAACCATCCGGCTGCGTGCAAGAAAGTGTATAGCGCCAAAAAGGAGCAGAAAGAGAGAGAAGAAGATAATTTTCATAGATGTCAACACGCCCGATACTCCCTTAAATATTGACTGTCAAAAATTCGCACCCGTTTTACGATCGATCTACTGCCGCTCTGAAAATGTAAAACTCATCTTTTACTCGGTGCCATCTGCTCTGCCTTCTGCTTCAAGTGAGTGTCAGTTTCGCCAGAAAGAATCCTTCCATACTTTCGTTTGGAAGGATACGAACACTTTTTGAGAGAGAGGGGTCGAAACTCTTTTTTTTCCATGAGCAAAAGCCGGTGCGGAAATTTTTTATGGGCAGATCGATGGGGAGGAGTTTGAGTTCGGGAAAGCGCTTCAAAGCTCTATCTACCACCGCTTCATTCTCTTCAGGTTCGAAAGAGCAGGTGGCATACAGAAGGGTGCCTCCGGGCTTGAGGCTCTTTACGGCAGAGACCATCAGCCGGTTTTGGAGTCTTGACATCTCCTTGATCTTCCTTTCGCTCCAGTAAGCGTAACTCTTTTTCTCGTAGCTTTTGAATTTCGCTTCGGTCGTGCATGGAGCGTCCAGAAGTACTCTGTCGAACATTGCCGGACATTTGCTCCCAACGCTTCTGCCGTCACTCATGTAGTAGTGGGCTATAGAGACACCGCCTCTTTGCAGATTGGCTTTTAGACGGAAAAAGCGCTCCTTGCCGGGCTCTACCACCGAAAGCCAACCTCTGTTTTCCATCATCGCAGCCATCATAAGAGACTTCCCTCCGGGGGCTGCCGTAAGATCGAGTACGGTTTCGCCCGGTTTCGGAGAGAGTATATATGGAGCCAGCATAGACGATAGGCTCTGAATGTAGATCTCTCCATTTTCAAAAAGATCGCTGTGGGTAAGTATATCTTTGAACTTCGCCTCAGCCGTGAAAGCGAGGTCGTACCACTCTACCTCGGAGAGTTCCACGCCAAGGTTTTCAACTCTTTTCAAAGCACTCTCTCTGTCGGATTTTAGAGGGTTTATGCGAAAAGAGACTCTTTTGGGGGTGTCGAACGTAGATAAAAGCTTCTGCGCTATATCGGGGTAAATTTCGCAAAATCGTTTCGTGAAACCTTCAGGCAGCGACATCATCTACCCTGAAAAACCGAGATAGTTTAGCCCCTGAAGTACCAACGCAGCCGATAGCCCGGCGGCGGCACCGGCTACCAGGTCGTCACCCATGACCCCCCATCCGCCGGGCGCTTCTTTGTCTATGCGTCCTATGATAGAGGGTTTCCATATGTCGTATAGCCTGAAGAAGAGAAAAGTGAGAATAAGCGCCGTAACGGTCGTACCGGCAAAACATAGCGCGAGCCAAATTCCCGCCACTTCGTCTATGACGATCCTCTTGTCGTCGTGAACTCCTGTGCGCTCTTCGTAGAGGTTTATCTGCTTTACGGCGACGATCGTGACCAGTATCGTCAATAGAAACAGAGTCTCTACCGGAAAGTAGGAGAGTATCGCGCCGCCGCTTAAGAGTCCTACTACGCTTCCCCATGTGCCGGGCGCTTTTGGAAGAAGGCCGCTTCCAAAAGCGGCCAGAAAGATCTTCTCTTTTCTGTTCATATTTGGCTCACTTTAGAGATGTCGTCTGGTATAGCTTCATTAGCTTGATGTAGAACTCCTCTTCGCTCTGATTCTCAAGGAGCCCCGAGCCCGGCATCAGGTCGTAGAATATCTTTTCGAGATTTTCGAACCTTTTTGGGAAGAGGTGGGCCAGGATCATTGCCGAGAGCTCTTTTCTTATCAGAACGGCAGGAGGGAGGAGCCCTTTTTTGAGCAGCTCCAAAATAGAGTCGGCGTGGTAGGAGATGTGGTGGTGCTCTCCGTGCGGACAGGTCCTGCTGCTTACGAGAGTTCTGCATATGTCGCAATAGGCGTACTCCGGGGCGGTGTGGATTTTTATGGTGAAGCCCTGAAGTTGATCGAAGATCGATTGGATTCTGTTCTTGTCGTAAAATGAGCCGAGCCCGGCATGGTTTTGGCCTATGACCAGCTCGTCGCATCCATAATTCTGCGCAACCAGTGCGTCGAGTATCACCTCGTTGTAGCCTGCAAATATATATGTATACTCAAGTGGCACTATTATGACCCTGTTGGCGGGCAGGTAGTTTTTCACGAAATACTCCATCGACCTGTACCGAAGCTCGTAAGGGAGAATGGCATCTTCTCTATATGGTTTGAAAAGAAAGATAACAACAAGGTCTGAGCGGTCCAGAGTTGTTCTAATGAGCCTTTCGTGAGCCCTGTGAAGCGGCCGTGCAGCCATCATAAGCGCACTCGTCTGTTTGGCACCAATGCGGCTTTTTGCAGCGTTTATCTGCTCTTTTACCTTTTTCAGGTCTTCATACTCTACATGGTACTCTCCGCTTATGGCGTAGCGTCCAAGCCGTTTCATCGTCGCCTGCACGCCCGGATGTGAAGGGTTTTGCGTTCCGTATATCTCCTGAAGGCGCTCCTGCGGGTCTATCTCGAAAACCTCTTTCGTCTCTATCCATCCCACCGGCTTATCTTCTACGATAAGCTCGACTCTCTCTTTGGGTTTCAAAGATTTAAGAACATCTTCGTTTCTCTTACCTTTCGGTGCGAGAATGAAAGGGAAAGGGAAGCTGTGGCCTTTATAGAGTTTCGTTCTGTTTACCTCTTCGGAACTCTTTTTGTCCATAAGCCCTTCGACGGGTTTCAAAAGCCCCTCCTGCACAAGTGCCAGTGTCGATAGCGCCTCTTTGTCTATATATATACTCTTTTGACTCAAGAAAACCCCTTTCTGCATAACCTACCGGTTTTTGAAGATACCGTACTTCTTTCTCTTTTCCCACAAAGATTTTCGCGATATTCCAAGTTTTTTGCTGAGTTCGGTATCCGGAAATTTGCTCTGATATATATGTATGATGAACTTTACGTAGTCGTCTATCGTCAAAATCTCCGTACGGTCGAAAATCTTGTGCTCGCTCATAAGCTCTATCGTCTCCAGCCCCTCCTCTTCAAAAGATTCGGTTGTGGAACTTATGATCTCTCTACCCTCGACGGCCGAAAGAAACTGCTTCCTTTCGCTCTTTTTCAGGGTCTGGAACTCCGGCATGTAGATTATCGGGTTCCGGTCCGTCTCTTCAAGTTTGGTTAACCAGGAAGAGTCGCTCAGAGGAATGTACTTCATAGCTCTTTTCATCTTCTTGGCGTATGCGAAGGCAAAAGCGTCGGCCTGTTTTTGATAGTTTGTCTTTATCATCAGCGGAAGTTTACACTTTATCTCTTCAGGAAGTCGCACATTTTTCATCTGGTGAGCCATATACTCTTCGTAAAGGTTCCGCTCCTCTTTGAGCCTTTTATATTCATGGTAGTGGTTGATCTTTCGAATCAACTCCTCTATCATGAAAGGCTTTTGGATGTAGTCCTGCGCACCAGATTTCAGAGGGTCGGTAACCGTATCGTTACTTATATACGAGACCATAAGAAGAATGATCTCATCTTTGAATCTCTTTATGACCGGGTAGAAGTCCTGTCCCGAGAGATTCGTGGAAAGAAGTATGACATCGTAGCACCCTTTCTGGGAAAGAGCGTCGTTGACCGTTGCGAAGATATCGCACTCATGCCCGTAGTCGAGCAGTTTACCGGCTATGCTTTGTGCCAGATATATCTCATCTTCAACTATCAATATTCTCATTCTTCAATCCAGTCGTAAAATTTTAGTGTGGTTGTGGCCGAAACTGCGACGCCCTCTTTGCGGCCTACAAATCCTAGCCCCTCGGTAGTGGTCGCTTTGACGTTGACCATTTGGCTCGTTACACCGAGCAGAAGCGCAACCCTTTTCGCCATCTGCTCTTTGTAGGGTGATAGTTTCGGCCTTTGTGCCATTATAGTGATGTCCGCTTGAACAATCTCATAACCGCAATCTCTAATCTTTTTTACTACATTTGCCAAAAGCTCCGCCGAATCAGCTCCTGCGTACCTTTCGTCGCTGTCTGGAAAGTGCTCTCCTATATCTCCCATGCCGGCGGCTCCCAAAAGCGCGTCTATGAGCGCATGGATGGCTACATCTCCGTCGGAGTGGGCTTTGAAGCCGTAATCTACATCTATTTCGACTCCGCAAAGGAGCATCTTTTTACCTTTTTCAAACGCGTGCACATCGAAACCGCTACCGGTGAAGGTGAGAGATCTGTCGGGTTTCATACCCTTCAGGCAGGGAAGACGCTCGAGGTCGGAGGAGAAGGTCAGTTTGTGCAAAGAGGGGTCCCCTTCGGTGAAAACGACCTTTCCGCCGCTTCTGAATATTGCACTGCTTTCGTCCGTGAAACTCTCTTTGCTCTCTGATATAGCGTAGATGAGCTTGTCGGTTCTGCTGAGTTGAGGGGTTTGGATCTGAAGGAGTTTTTCTCTATCTATAGGTTTGCCGTCGTAGTAGACCGTGTCCGTAGCTTTCAGTGCCAAAACGGCGCAGTCCGCATCGCCGATACTTTCGATTAGCCTTTCGCATACGCTTTTGGTAACACAGGCTCTCGCTACATCGCTGACAAGAACCAAGGGGGTCTTTACCTCTTTAAGAGCGTTTAAAAGGGACTCTTGGCGGGAGTTTCCCCCCTTTATGAAGGTATACTCTCCGAAACGCTTCATATATCCTATCTCATCGGGATGGGAAGCTACTACTATTTTAGAAAAAAGGTTCATCGACTCGAACCTTTTTGCCACATAGAGCCAAAGCGGGTCGCTTCCGACTCTAAGCCACTGCTTTTTCACACCTCTGCGGAAACGGGTTGCATCACCGGCCGCCAGAAGGATAAGTGTTAAATCAGACAAAATTTCTCCTAAAGGCCCTGAAGTGTTACGAAAGTATACACAAGAAAAGCTTGCTTTTATCTTTTTTGTGATAATTTTTGACTCATCAGTCGAGGCTCCCTTTTGAGGAGGCCTATATAGAGGAAGGATTTCATTATGAGAAAAGAGTGGACCGAAAAACGCAAAAACGATAGTGTCAGAACACAGATGTACTATGCAAAACAGGGAATCGTCACGGAAGAGATGGAGTATGTGGCAAAAGTCGAAAAGCTCGACCCTGAAACGGTCAGAAGCGAAGTGGCCAGAGGCAGGATGATAATTCCCGCCAACATAAATCACCAACAGCTAAAACCTATGGCGATAGGAATGGCCGCAACCTGTAAGATCAACGCCAACATCGGCTCTTCCGCCGTTGCCAGCGACGCGGCGGGCGAGGTAGAGAAGGTCAAGGTCTGCCAGAAGTATGGTGCCGATACCATTATGGACCTTTCGACCGGCGGTGACCTTGACATGATAAGAGAGGAGGTCATAAAGCATGCCGAAGTTCCTATCGGTACCGTTCCTATGTATCAGATACTGCACGATTGCAACAACAAGATAGAGGATCTGACTATCGATGCGATGCTGGAGGTGATAGAGCGACAGGCGCAGCAGGGGGTAAGTTACTTTACCATTCATGCAGGCTTTCTGCTACGCTCCATGCCGCTTATCGCCAAAAGAAAGATGGGTATAGTCAGCCGCGGCGGGAGTCTCATGGCTGCATGGATGATGCACTACCATAAAGAGAACCCCTTCTATACCGCTTACGACGATATTCTTGACATATGCCGCCGATACGATGTTTCGCTCTCTTTGGGCGACTCTCTTCGTCCCGGATGTCTATACGATGCCAGCGACGAGGCTCAGCTTGGCGAGTTGAAAGTGTTGGGCGAGCTTACGCTTAGAGCGTGGGAGAAAGATGTTCAGGTTATGATAGAGGGTCCCGGGCACGTTCCTTTGAATCAGGTTGAGAGAAACATGAAGCTTGAGCGTGAGTACTGCCATGAGGCGCCATTCTACATTCTCGGGCCTTTGGTTACCGACATCGCGGCCGGATACGACCATATTTCAAGTGCGATAGGAGCGGCCGTCGGAGGTTGGCACGGTGCGAGTATGCTCTGCTACGTAACACCAAAAGAGCATTTGGGCCTCCCCAATGCCGACGACGTAAGAGAAGGTATTATCGCATATAAAATCGCAGCTCACGCAGCCGATATCGCAAGGGGCAGAAAAGGTGCGCGCGATATAGACGATGCGATGAGCGATGCAAGGTACGCCTTTGACTGGAACAGGCAGTTTGAGCTGGCGCTAGATCCCGACAGAGCGAGGGAGTACCACGACGAGACTCTTCC
>JALSPH010000183.1 GCA_026986055.1 Campylobacterales bacterium | reverse complement strand
TTCTGAAGAGTATCTCGTATGCAAAGACCCTGTTCTTACGATCTATAACAGGTTGACGGGCGATATAGAAGGCATCCATACTCTCTCTTTTTTTGGTTTGTTGTAAACTACTCCCGATAAGATCGGACAAAATCGGAAATTCGTTCAATTCCGGTTCTTATTGTCTCTATATCGGTGGCAAAACTGAAGCGAAAATAGCCGTCGCTTCCAAACCCGGCTCCCGGTACGACTGCCACGCCTGCGCTCTCCAAAAGGGCTTTTGCGAACTTCATAGAGTCCGGTTCTATCTCTTTGTGGTTTACAAAGAGGTAAAAAGCACCTTTCGGTTTGACGACTGAGAGGCCATCTATTTCATTAAAGAGATCTGTAGCCTCTTGACACCTAGCCTCAAAAGCCCTCCTCATCCTCTCGATATCTTCATCGGCACTTCCGTCGAGACCTTTTATTGAGGCTATTTGCGTTATGGAGCAGATATTGGAAGTGCTTTGGCTTTGGAGTTTTTTCATCGCTTTTACAAGATCCCTGTCGGCGGCTGCACAGTAGCCGAAGCGCCACCCTGTCATCGCTACCGATTTGCTGAGGCCGTTTATCGTAACGGTTCTGTTGAACATATCTTCGCTGATCGAAGCCGCTGCGGTAAAAACGGTACCGTCATAGACAAGCTTCTCGTACATTTCGTCACTTGCTACCAGTATGTCTGTATCTTTCAAAACTTCCGCAAGGGCTGTCAACTCCTCTTTCGAGTAGACCGCTCCGGTTGGGTTGGAAGGGGAGGTTAGAATGAGCATTCTCGTTTTTGGCGTTATGGCGGCTTTTAACTCTTCGGCGGTTATTTTGAAGCCGCTCTTGTCATTGGTCTCTATGATTACGGGAGTGCCACCTGAGTATTTGACGAGTTCCGGGTACGTTACCCAGTATGGAGCGGGTATTATCACTTCGTCACCCGGGTTGATGGTGGCTTGAAAGAGGTTGAAAAGCGACTGTTTCGCACCGTTGCTGGCTATGACCTGATCAGCCGTATATTCAAGGCCGTTGTCGCGTTTTAGTTTATAAAGAATCGCCTCTTTGAGTTCGACGATTCCGTCAACCGGAGTATATTTTGTAAAACCTCTCTCTATAGCTTCAATAGCTGCGTCTTTAATGACTTGCGGCGTGTCGAAGTCCGGCTCTCCGGCCGAGAAACCCAAAACATCTTTGCCCTCTCTTTTAAGCTGCTGAGCAAGAGCGGTTATGGCCATTGTTAGAGATTCGGAGAGTGTCTGAATTCTGTCTGAAAGCATTCGTAGCCCTTTTTTATCTCCGATTTTATCCAATATTGCTTTAAGGGCACCTCTAATAATAGGTGATATTCACAACATTTCCGGCTTTTGTCTAGGCTAGGCACTCTTTTGAAGGCCTAGCCGTAGCTAAGTCAAAAAAGAGTAACGACGCATAGGCGAAAGCCGGCAAGGCCCGCAGGGTGGGCTTTGCAAACGCAATCTTTCACAAGATGCTTCCTTCATCTTAGCTATTGCTAGGACTTGAAAGCCTCTTGCAAAATCTTACATTTGCAAAACCCATTGTGAGCATTACCTATTATTAGAGGTGCCCTTGAGATATAATGAAGCTATGGAAAAGTTTATGAAGATCGCTTTCAAAGAGGCGAAAGAGGGCATAGAGAAGGGTGACGGCGGACCTTTCGGAGCGGTGATAGTAAAGAGTGGCAAAGTCGTAGCGAGCGGTCACAATATGGTTGTAGGCTCAAACGACCCCACCGCACATGCAGAGATCGTGGCCATAAGAAGAGCGAGCGACAGACTCGGCTCCTTTCATCTGAAAGGTTGCACTCTCTATGTTACGGCAGAACCGTGCCCTATGTGTTTTGCAGCTATCCATTGGGCTCATATCGAAAAGGTTGTCTACTGTAATACGAAAGAGCAGAGCGCTTCCATAGGGTTCGACGACTCCCTGATTTACGAGATATTGGAGGGTAAAAGAAGAGATATGGTGGAGTTTTTGCACACTCCTCACGAACAGTGTGAAGAGCTTTTTAAAAAATGGTACGAAAACCCAGAGCGAATTTTATACTAAATCAAGGTTTTATCGATTTTATGAACGCTTCATATATTTCGTCAAGCTTTTGATCCTCTTCCAAAAGCTCTTTGTGCTCGGGAGCAAGGATATGTTCTATAACGGCTACTCTTTTAAGCAGATACTCGAAGAGCTCTTTATCTATGTCGGGAAGTTTGTTGTGACTGAGCGGGCTCTTGTCTCTGCCTCTTGTAATGACTTTGGCCGGTATGCCTATGGCCGTAGATTCCGGTGGAACGGAGCGGACGACGACCGAGTTCGCACCGATTTTGGAGTTGGCGCCTATAGTTATGTTTCCGAGCACCTTGGCTCCGGCTCCTATTACCACTCCGTTTTCTACCGTAGGGTGGCGTTTGCCCGGATTTAGAGAGACCCCGCCCAGCGTTACACCCTGGTATATGGTTACATCGTCGCCTATTACGGCAGTCTCGCCTATGACCACTCCGATTCCGTGGTCTATGAAGACTCTTCTTCCGATTGTAGCTGCCGGGTGTATATCTATGTTGGTAAAAAGTTGCGCTATTCCCATCCACATTCTCGCAAGCAGAGGAAACCCTTTGGTGTGCAGCTTGTGAGCGACTCTATAGTTGGCTATAGCCCATACGCCGGGGTAGTTGAAAAATATCTCAACTCTTGAGCGAATCGCAGGATCACGTTTATAAATACTGTTTATATCTTCTATTATAAGGCGTACAAGAGAGGGCACGCTATGCCTCCTTTATTATGCTATTCATTGAAGTTGATCGTCCTAAGATAACCATTTTCGCTTAAGTAAAGATAAAGTTCACCCAATATCTCTTTTCGCTCCTCATCTTCTATAGAATCGGACTCATCTATCTGCTGCCTGATTCTTCGCTCAATCTCTTTGGTGTCGTAGTCGAAATCGTCCAGAACGTCGAGAATGTTTTGTGCTTCTATGATATTTTCGATTCTGTAGGTGCCATCATCTTCGAAATTTATCGTAGCTTCCGTCGGATGTGTAAAGAGGTTGTGTCTCATTCCAAGAACCTCCTGGTAGGCACCCACTTTGAAAAATCCCAGGAAATACTCCTCCCTTTCGACATCGACATCGTGCAGATAGAGGGGATTTTCTATATTGAAAGCCACCTCTCCGTCACTGTCGCAGGTGATATCCCAAAGGCTTGCGGAGCGGGTAGGGCGGCTATTTAGCCTGTCAAGCGGCATGACGGGAAAGCTCTGGTTTAGCCCCCAGTAGTCGGGGAGTGATTGAAAGAGGGAGAAGTTGACGAGGTATCGCTCCTGTACGCGCTCAAGTACATCTTTTATCTCCTGGGAGGGTTTGTCTCTTAGAAGCACTATCGACTTTTTTATTATCAGGTGTACGAGAGTCTCGGTATTGGCTCTGTCTGTTAGGTCGATGTAACCAAGATCGAAGAGTGTTAGAAGAGACTCCATATGGTCGAGTGCGTCGTGTAGGTACTCTCTGGCATTTTTTGAATTTATGGAGCTGTAGAGATCGTATAGCTCCTGCACCAAAGGGGGGTTGCCTTTATCTTTGAGCCTTAGACTCTTTTCACTGTACTCCTGACTGAAAAGCTCAAGAACAGGGGCTACCAACACCGCATGGTCCGCCGCCACGAATCTTCCCGATTCGGTAAATATCGTAGGTTCACGCACCCCTTTTGATGCCGATATCTCTTTTAGAAGGTAGACAACGTCGTTGGTGAACTCTTCTATAGTATAGTTTCTGTTTGAAAGCTCCTCTTTTTGGCTGTACTCCACCGCCAGCCCGCCGCCGATGTTTATAGCACGAAGATTTTTCGCCCCCGTTTTTCTAAGTTCCGCATATATGTTGCCCGCCTCTCTGATCGCTTTTTTAAGGGGGGATATGTCGTTCATTTGCGAACCTATATGAAAATGGATCATGGAGAGTCTGTCCGTCAAATCGTACTCTTTGAGCAGATCCATCGCTTCAAGGAGTTCGGTGGAGGTCAAACCGAATTTCGAGCTGTATCCTCCGCTTTTTGCCCATATGCCTATGCCTCCCGTGTGAAGCCTTATGCGCAAGCCTATCTTCGGAATAGGCGAGCCGAGTCTCTTTGCCTCTTTTATGATCAGTTCAAGCTCGTTTATACCCTCGATTGTCAGAGTGATATTGTGCCCCATCTTCGCCGCAATAAAACCTATGCTTATCATCTCTCTATCTTTGAAACCGTTGACGGTTATGGGGCTGCCGATATTGGTATAGGCCATAGCGAGTATCAACTCCGCCTTACTGCCGGCTTCAAGCCCGTAGTCGAGATCTTTCGTACCCTCCATAAGGGGTATGATGAAGCCTGGAAACTGGTTTACCTTCAGCGGAAATACCGCTTTGAACTTGCCGCCGTAGCCGAACTCTTTTTTGGCTCTTTCAAAATGGGAGAAAAGTCTTTTTACATTCTTTACCGCTATATGAGGGAATCTTAGAAGCAATGGGCCTTTGTAGCCATTTTCGCGCATCTTTTTGGTTATATGGACCAAAGAGGGTCTTTGGCCGTGGTTTACCTTTACGAGTCCATCTTCGATGATGAAGTTGTTTTCACCCCAAACGTTCAGACCGTAAAGTCTGGTCGGGTCGCTAAAACTCTTCAATCCCAACTCTCATCTCCTCTTTGTTCTGAAGGTCCTTTACCCAAATCTGCGAGTTTTTTAGCTCATCTTCTCCTATCACGGCGCAAAATCTCACCCCCATCCTGTCTGCAGCTTTAAGGTGCGCTTTGAGCGAGCGAGCGGAGTATTCGACATGTACCGTTTCCAAGCTTCTCTTTTTATGGGCTATTTTTAAAATCTTCTCCAAGGCTTGCTCTTGCATAACTCCAAGATAGAGCCCCTCTCTCTCTCTTTGAGGAAGCTTTACCAGCTCCATTATGCGCTCGATGCCTAAAGCGAAACCGACGGCAGGGGTAGGCTTGCCGCCCAAAAACTCTACGAGCCTGTCATACCTCCCGCCTCCTGCTATGGCGCTTTGAGCACCAACCTCGGTGCTTACGAACTCGAACGCGGTTTTTGTGTAGTAGTCGAGCCCTCTTACAAGTTTCGGGTCAAGCTCGTACTCGATGCCGTGTGAAGTAAGAAGCGCACTCAACCGCCCAAAGTCGGTGTCGCACTTTTCACAGAGGTTATCAACGATGACGGGTGAGCTTTCAAGAAGAGTTTTGCAGCCTGCCACTTTACAGTCAAGCACCCTGATAGGGTTTGTCGTTATGCGTCTTTGGCAATCTTCACACAGCCCATCCTCTATGTCGCTGAGGTGGCTTACCAGAGACTCTCTGTAACCAGGCATACACTCCGGGCATCCAAGAGAGTTGATCTTTATCGTATATTTGATGCCGAGTGCATCGAATATATCTTTTATCATCAAAATGATAGTGAAGTCTTCATATACGGACTCTTCGCCGAAAGTTTCGCATCCGAACTGGTGAAACTCTCTTAGTCGACCCTTTTGGGGCCTTTCGTACCTGAACATCGGTCCATGATAGTAGAAGCGGTGCACTCCCCCTCTTTTATCGAGCTTGTTTTGAATGAAGGCTCTGACTATTCCAGCCGTACCCTCAGGTCGCAAACAGACGTCGTGACCCCCCTTGTCTATGAATTGGTACATCTCTTTGCCTACGATGTCACTGCTCTCTCCGACACTTCTTTTAAAGAGCTGCGTCTCTTCCAGAAGTGGGGTCTCTATGTACTCATAGCCGTACCTTTTTGCTATCTTTGAAGCAGTCTCGACAATATATGTGAAAGTCTCGTTTTGTGGAGACATGATATCTTTCATTCCGCGAAGTGCTTGAATCATTTTCTGCAATCCTTGATATATCGGTAGATTTTTTCGTTTATCTCTTTTACGGAGCTTGTGGCATCTACAATCAAATGGTCGATTCCTAAAAGATCTACAAGCTCTTCCATCACCTTCTGTACACGCATCATATACTCTATACCTCTAAGCTCTATGGAGTCACCGCTCTTTTGAGCCATTCTGCTTTCAAGTTCACACTTTTTTATTTTAAAGAGGATGATGCGGTCGGGAAAGGTGTTCGCAGTCGCAAAGCGGTTAAGCTCCATAAGGGTGTCTATCTCGATTTTGTCATGGACATGGGCGTATGCGATACCGGAAATAAAAGAGCGGTCGCTGAGTATCAGCCTATGTGCGTTGGGGCGAATTATGCGTTCGGTATGTTCGGCCCGATCGGCGAGAAAGAGGAGTACTTCGCTTCTGGCACCCAAGCCCCCCTCGTTTAGAAGAATTTTTCTGATCTTTTGGCCAAGCTCCGTTCCGCCCGGCTCTTTCGTGACAAGAACATCTTCAAATCTTTTGCGAAGAAGCTCGATTTGAGTACTTTTACCGACGGTATCGACCCCCTCGAATGCTATATACATTTTATCGACTCTTCTATTATTTTGTTGACTTTTGGAGGAAGCAGATGGGCGCACGAGGCGTCATGCTTTAGAATAGCCCTGACAACCGAGGAGCTTATGAAAGCGTTCTCAAGGCTCGGCATGAGATAGACGGTCTCGATTTCCGGTGCCAAAGATGAGTTGGCATACCCCATCTGAAGCTCGTACTCGAAGTCGCTTACGGCTCTGAGCCCGCGAATGATGATCTTTGCGTCTCGTTCACGACAGAACTCCACGAGCAGGTTCGAAAAGCCGGCAACCGTAACGTTTTCAAGCTCTTCACATGCAGCTTCAGCCATGACGAGTCGCTGCTTGTGTGAAAACATAGGCCCCTTTTCACTCGACTTCGCCACCGCTACGACTATTTCGTCAAAGAGGTCTGCGGCTCTTTTGATGATATCGAGGTGGCCGTTTGTTATGGGGTCGAAAGTTCCCGGGTATATAACCCTTTTTGAACGCTCTTTCATAACTCTTCTATTCTCCATCGTTTGTATAGTGAATGCTCTATGCCCAGCAGGTCTAACCACTTGCCTATGATGAAATCTTCCATCTCTTCAATAGTGGAGTGATCGCTGTAGTAGCCCATTATGGGAGGAGCTACGATGACGCCGAGTCTGGAGAGTTTGAGCATGTTCTCCAAGGCTATGGCGCTAAAAGGCATCTCTCTGGGTGCCAGCAGAAGCGTGCGCCTCTCTTTTATCATCACGGCGGCGGTTCTGGTGGTTAGGTTGTCGGCTATGCCGCAGGCGATTTTGGCCAAAGTATTCATACTGCAAGGGAGTATCGCCATAGCATCCGTAGGAAACGAGCCGGAAGCAACGGGCGCTGCTATATCTTCATCGGAGTATAGCCTCTTTTTCTCCTCTTTGAGCACCTTTCTGGCATTTTCGGAGAGAATCGTGTAACTGGTGACGGAGTCCGGCAATCTCTCTACAAACTTCAGACCAAGCTCCACTCCGCTTGCGCCCGTCGCGGCTACTACGAGCCTCATTTAATCTCCACTTTCTCTTTTCCCACTACATCACCTTTTAAAACTTTTCCGTCACTCTTTTTTACTGTTACCGTGTCGCCTACGTTGCCGTTTTGAAGAGCGAGCGCATCGAACTCAATAACGACGGTCCCCTCTTTGTAGAAGCATTTCACTCTGCTGTTTTTCAAAACGGCCGGAAGCGGCTCTGCATTGGCCGACGTCACTACCTTTCCCGAAGCGATATTCTGCCTTGCTATATATCTTCCGTAGATATCGCCTACAACGGGAGGGGCATAGAAGCTATCGAACTCTATCTTATCCGGACGCACGCTCTTTGAATCTATTATTTTATCTTTTTTTATTTGATGATTCGCTTTATATACCGATATGGTACCTTTTAGGTTGTATCGAAAGTAGTATCTTTTATCGTTGCACTTTACGGTGAAAGTTCCTCTCTTCTTTCTGAAAACTTTTTGAGAGAGTCTCACTTCGCATTCAGGTTTGAGCGAAAAGTTTTGTGCACTTGAGCCGGTCGGTTCGATGGTGACGGAGTCGACTGCAAGGGTCGGATAAAACTCTTCATATCTACGTTTTAAGAAAGTTTCGAGTTTAGAGAAACTCCTTTTTCGCTTCAATTTGAAGATTATCATGCTACTGTTCGGAGGTTTGCAACTGTAGCCCAAATCTTTTAGTTTCGCTACGACTCTGAAAGCCGGAACGCTCCACTTAACTCTGCCGGCTTTAAGTATAAGCAGAGCTCTTTTTGAGTTTGAAATATGTAGATCTTTCAGCGTTACGATGTTTGAGTCGATAAGATAGCGCTCTTTCAGCTCTATTTCTTGCGCCTGCAGGAGAGAGACGGAAAATAGAGTTGAAAGTATGAAAAATAGTAATCTAAGCGGGTTCAAAAATATGGAAATATTGATATATTTAAAAAAGGAGCTGGAAAGTCTGTTCAAAATGGAGCGGGAGACGGGGGTCGAACCCGCGACCCCGACCTTGGCAAGGTCGTGCTCTACCACTGAGCTACTCCCGCATCTGAAGATGGTACCGAGGGCCGGAATCGAACCGGCACGGGCTAATGCCCACCAGATTTTGAGTCTGGCGTGTCTACCAGTTTCACCACCCCGGCTACTGGTTTGCTTATAAATCACAAGCGGAATTTTATAGGTTGAGGGCTTAAATACCGGTTAAAAGCCATAACCGGTATTTGAAGATTGAGGTTATTTTGCAACAGCTTCTTTAAGTTGCTTGCCAACTTTGAATTTGACGGCACGTGTAGCAGGTACGTCTACGACGCGGTCTGTACCGGGAACTTTCGCTTTTCTGGCTGCTCGCTCTGCAGTCGTGAATGTACCGAAACCTATGAAGCTTACACTTTTACCGGAAGCGAGTGCTTCAGTAACGGTTTCAAGCGCTGCATTTATTACAGCTTCGGTGTCTTTTTTCGACAATCCCGCTTTTTCAGCGACTGCCTGAACAAATTCAGCTTTTTTCATGTGGCTATCCTTAGATGAGATTTACACGGTCATTGTACAATGTTTTATTCCAAATTGCAAGAAAAATTGTTAAAAAAACTAAACAAAGTTTCGATTCTACCGATATTTTAAAAGATGAGGGTTTTTGGTTGGTGCGGTAATAATCAAAGGAACCGTTTTTGCTTTTATCAAAATATATGGAAAATAGAGAGGGATCGGTAAAATGAGAATAACCCAAAACAACTTTTACAACACTTTCGTAGCCGACCAGCAGACTATTAAACAGCAGCTCGATATTTTGAATCGACAGATATCATCCGGATTGAAAATAAAATATGGCTACGAATCTCCGCAGGTTTTCAGTGACACGCTACGGCTCGATTATGAAGAGACGACTCTTTCGCAGGCGGTCGAGGTCTCTACCGATGCCCAGAACTTCGCCAGAAATACCGACTCGGTTATGTTTCAGTTTACCGACTCTTTGACCCGTTTCAAGACACTTCTTATCCAAGCGGCAAACGGGGCTAATGCCGACAGCAACTATTTTGCCATAAGCAACGAGATGAAGTCTCTAAAAGAGCACCTTGTAAACCTCTCCAACAGCTCAATAAACGGGCGGTTTCTCTTCTCCGGAACCGCTACAGACGTAAAGCCTGTCGATCCTGAGGGCGGTTACCACGGTAACGGCGAGTCGTTGAAAGCGGTTATCGGTGCGAATGTGGAGATTCCCTACAATATCCCCGGAAGCGAGCTTTTTTTGGGAGAAGATCTCAATTTTTCGAAAAAAGTGACGACAAACATTTCACTTCAGGATATCACGACAAACAGCGCTGCGACACTTGAGAGCAAGATTTCGGACATTACCGGGAAGCAGGATGATTACACCTTTTTCATTAGAGGCAGAAACGGCGACGGATCTGTCTTCGAAAATAGTTTCACTCTCAATGCCAACCAAACAGTAGGCGAAATGTTGGATGCTATCGAGTCAAACTTTACGCCAAACAGTGTGGATGTGACTATTGAAAAC
>JALSPH010000182.1 GCA_026986055.1 Campylobacterales bacterium | reverse complement strand
ATATCTTGTAGTAACTATATGGATCAGCACTATCGCCTTCGTAGGTGCAGGTTTCGTCGGCTGGGGAACATACCAGTACGGTAGCAAAAGCAACTCCGTTGCGATGGTCGGCGACATACCCGTAACGATGAACGAATTCCAAAGTGCTTACAGCAACATTTACGAACAGTACAACAGAGCGATGGGCGGCACGCTCGATGAAGCGACGGCAAAACGGCTCGGTCTAAAAAACCAGGCTCTTCAATCCCTCATATATCAGGCCCTCGTTAAAAACTTCGCTGCAGAACATGACATTGCGGTAAGCGACGAAGAGGTACAAAAAGCTATCGTTTCGATACCCGCTTTTCAGAAAAACGGTACCTTCGACAAAGAGACCTACCTATCCATTCTGGCCAACATGAGAATGAAGCCCAAAGTTTTCGAAGCGAACATAAAAGATGAGCTTCTGGTCAAAAAGACGCTCAGCCTGCTCGATACGGGAGCCGCTCCGCTTGAAGCGGAAGCATTCGGCGCAGCCATTTTCATAGCCGACAAAATACGCTATGAAGTGATATCGGCAGATAGCGTCGAAGTGAAGGTCGACGACGCTTCACTCAAAGCCTATTGGGAGAAGAACAAAGAGCGATACATGACTCCTACAAGATACAAGCTCTCGCTGATGTGGGTGGAGCCCTCTTCAAAAGTTCCGAGCGAAGAGGAGGTTGAAAAGTACTACAAAGAGAATCGTACGGAGTTTACCGATTTCGAGGGGAAAATATTGCCCCTTGAAGATGTAAAAGAGAGAGTCGTAAACGCTCTGCAGCTCAAAGCGGCGAAAAAGAGTGCCCAGCTTGCCTATATAGACCTTAAAAAAGAGAAGAGATCGCCGGATGAGACGATAACGGTAGATGCACAAGATCCCAGATTTTCCGAAGAGACCTGGAAAGATATAGAGGGTGCGACACCGCACACGACACTCAAACCGAAAATTGAAGACGGCAGATACGTCATAATCAGAGTCGAAGATGTCACCCTGCCAAGACCCATGACCTTCAAAGAGGCTTACGAGCTTGTAAAAGCCGACTATGTCAAAACGAAGAGAAACGAAATGTTGATGAAACTGGCGGAGAAAAAGAGTGAAAATCTTAAAGATGCCAAAGTTACGGACTTCCTGACAAGAGATAGTGTTGACAAGCTGAAACCTCTTACAAACGACGAAGCTGCCGAGTTTCTCCAAATGCTTTTCACATCGGATAAAGCGAGAGGTGCGATACTTCTTGACAACAAAGCTGTCAGCTATGCAATAGTGGAACAGAAGTTGCTTAATGAAGAGAAATTGAACGAAAATCGTTCCTTTATAGAAGAGAATGCACATAAGATGAAGGAAGCACTGCTGCAGGAGAATCTCATCAAAAGGCTTCAACAGCAGTATCCTGTAGAAATATATCTAAAGGAAAGCGAGTGAGCAAACCTCTCCTGGCCATCGACATCGGGTCCAGCAAAGTCAGCGTAGTCATTGCTGAACTGAAAGATGGCAGAGTTCATGTCGTCGGTACAGGCGTCGCAAAATCTCAAGGTGTAAGAAAGGGAACCATAACCAACATCGAGTTGACATCCCGTTCCATTAGACAGGCGTTGAGCGATGCGAAACGACTTGCCGGCACTATGGCTCCAAAAGCCGTCATATCCATATCCGGAGCCTACACCAGATCCATAAACAGTTCAGGGATTGTCAACATACCCCAACAAGAGATCGGGACAAAAGAGATAAACCGTGTCATGCAGACGGCCCTTTACAATGCCAACATACCCAACGAGTATGAGGTTTTGCATGTACTTCCCTACAACTTCAAAGTCGATGAGCAGGAGTTCATAGAGGATCCCTTCGGAATGAACGCTAGTCGTCTTGAAGTAGACACTCACATCATAACTACACAAAAATCTAATCTGAGCAATCTAAAAAAAGCTGTCAAATCTGCCGGGGTGGAGATAGATAGCGTAGTGCTTGCCGGTTACGCTTCAGCCATTTCGGTTCTGGGCGATGATGAAAAAGAGCTTGGAGTATGCGTCATAGACATGGGAGGATCGACTTGCGAAATGGTCGTCCACTCTGGAAACTCCATCCGGTTCAATACATTTTTGGCAGTCGGCTCAAACCATATAACTAACGACCTCTCTATGGCTCTTCACACCCCGCTACATGTCGCAGAGAAGATAAAGCTCGACTACGGCTCTTTGAAAACACCCTCCAACGAACTCATAGAGATACCGGTAATAGGCGATGAAAACGAAAACCACGAAGTCTCTTTGGAGATAGTCTACAACGTCATACAGGCAAGGGTACAAGAGACGCTGATGATCTTGGCCAAAGAACTTGAGAAGAGCAACCTTAAAGAGCAGATAGGTGCAGGTATAGTTCTGACC
>JALSPH010000181.1 GCA_026986055.1 Campylobacterales bacterium | reverse complement strand
CTGGCAGCATTCTTGATAGGCGGAATACCTTTCGGACTCATCCTTGCCAAAGTTTTCGCAGGAGTCGACATAAAAGAGAGCGGAAGTCAAAGCATAGGCGCCACAAACGTCCTTAGGGTAGTCAAGCAGCAAAACCCGAAGCTCGCCAAAAAGCTTGCCATCGCTACCGTTTTGCTTGATGCGTTGAAAGGGGTGGCTGTACTTCTTGCGGCGAAACTTGCGGGAATGCCCGACGCGACACTCTGGGCAGTAGCCGTTCTTGCGGTAGCAGGACACTGCTTCAGCCCATACCTTATGTTCGAGGGGGGCAAAGGTGTAGCAACCGGAGTCGGAGTTTTAGCCTTCATGATGCCAGATGTCGCGGCAATAGCCATCGTCGCGTGGTTCATTTTGGCAAAGACACTTCGCATCTCATCGCTATCTTCACTCGGAGCGCTTATAGTTTTCATAGTGGCAAGCTACATTCTCTACCCGGATGTACCGAACATCCACTCCCATGCACCCATATGGATCATAGCCATGATCGTAGTCTACAAACATATCCCGAACATCATTCGCCTATTCAGCGGCAAAGAGTCAAAAGTAGCGTGAAAATCGAGATAAAAGAGCTCGCGTTCGAAGCGATTATCGGAGTTTTGGATTTTGAGCGCAAAACTCCACAGAGAGTGGAGATAGAGTGTGAGATCGACTACGGTTATAAAAGTGGTGATTTTCTCGATTATGCAGAGGTAGCCGAACTTTTGCAACGCACGGTTCAAGAGGGCAAGTTTCATCTTATAGAGGAGGCTATAGAAGTACTTTTTCAAAAAATGAGAGAGAATTTTTCCCAGATCGAAACGGTAAAAATCAAAATCTCAAAACCCGATATACTACCAAATTGTCGCGTCTGCGTTTCAGATTTCCGCTCCTATCTTTAAAAATTTTTGAAAAAGAGTTTAAATTTAGCTAAAAATATGCTATAATCCCGCTTAAATTTCACACCACAAGGAACTTATACTATGCGTATACTGATTGTAGAAGATGAAACGACCGTCAACAAAACCCTCTCCGAAGGGCTGAATGAATTCAACTACCAAACCGACTCGGCTGAAAACTTTAAAGATGGCGACTACTATCTGGATATTAGAAACTACGACCTGATTTTGGCAGACTGGATGCTTCCTGATGGAAACGGATTGGAACTGATTCAAAAAGCGAAACAGTCAAACCCAAAAACAGCCGTCATCATCCTCTCGGCAAGAGATGACAAAGAGAGCGAAATAGAGGCGCTTGAAGCGGGAGCCGACGACTACATAAAAAAACCTTTCGATTTCGATGTTCTGATAGCCCGTATCAAAGCGAGACTTCGATTTGGAGGAAGCAACGTAATAGAGATAGACGATCTCAGCATCAATCCGCAGGAGGAGAAGGTCGTCTACCGCGGAAAAGAGATAGAGCTGAAAGGTAAACCCTTCGAAGTTCTTACCCACCTTGCACGCCACCGCGAAGAGATCGTCTCAAAAGAGCAGCTGCTTGACGCTATATGGGAGGAGCCTGAGCTTGTCACTCCAAACGTCATCGAAGTTGCCATCAACCAGATCCGCCAAAAGATGGACAAGCCTCTCGGAATTCAGACTATAGAGACGGTTCGCCGCCGTGGATATCGCTTCTGCTACCCTCAAAAGAAGGGCGAGGAGTAATTCAACCTCTATATACCCGATTCGCCCCGCCGCTTAAAAGCCGCAACAGCGGTTGCGCCGGGGGCTCTTTTGACTTTTTTGCAGCTTAAATTACAAATATAAAGAGTGCCTATGGCCGCAAACCGCAGCATCCGCAACCAGTTCCTGACTCAGCTCATCATAGCATCTTCGATACTTTTGATAATTTTTTCCACGATGCTCTACACCTACATAAAACAGTCTGTCTACGATGAGATATCCCAAGAGCTGGTAAACCAGGCCCGCTATATCGTTCAAACCTTTCCCGACTACGAAGAGGGCGAGAAGATCGATGCCAAAAATCTGAAAAATGCTCTGCAGATAACCGCTCAGGTTATCGGAGCTCCTCACCGATTCTACAGCTCTATAGAGTGGCGCGAAAAGAGTGAAAACGGAAAGCACTATCTGGAGTTGATTTACCCTTACAACTTCAAAGCTCAAACATACCTTCTTATAAAAAAAGATATTTCTAATATTGCGAAGATGCTGGAGAAGATTCTCCGTTCCATAATAGTGATAAACCTTATAAGCCTTATATTGATAGTACTTTACGCTTTCGGGCTATCCGCTATGCTTCTCGTTCCTATTACGCGTATGAGCAAAAAGCTCTCTGCACTCAACGAGAATTTCCTGACTACAATAAACACGAAAACCCTTCCCGAAGAGTTCGTTCCTCTCGGCGAGTCGATAAACCGTCTGATAAACCGTA
>JALSPH010000180.1 GCA_026986055.1 Campylobacterales bacterium | reverse complement strand
TCTTTTTCGCGCCAAAGAGTTCTACCGCTTTTTGCACCATCGGGTCGTTTTGAATCTCTTTTGCGTCATACTCTTTCGAAGGCTCTTTATCTTCGCACGCCCCCCCTACGCAACTGTTGCTGCCAAACTCCAGCTCCTCCACCATTGAGGCGGTGTGGGTCTTGGCGTTTGCGTCGTCGCTTTTTGCCTCATCCTCTCTGCTTTCGGGCTCCGGTGTCGGAGCTTCAGGCTTTGGGGGCGGAGCTTCCCTTTTTACGAGAGAGATTTTGGTATCGAACCCAAAGATATCTTGCACGAAGTGTCGTATGATGCCGAAATGGTTTTTTAAAAGCTCTTTGTTTCTGCCTTGCGCGTGACTGCTCCAGGAGAGCACTCCATCTTCGAAGGCGACAAACTCGATACTCTCTTCGAAAGCTCTGCCGAGTTCCGCGTTTCTGTCATACAGCTTTTCGATCACTTTTTTGAAGCGAATCGTATCATCGGGCTTGTAGCTCTCTTTTGGGCTCTTTTGCTCCTCGACGCTCTTCATAGAAGGCTCGAACTTCTCGGTAGCGGCACTTGTAGGGCTCTCTTGTGGAGCGCTTCGGGGGGCTTTGGCAACCTCTTTACTGCCGGAAGATTTAAGAGTAGCGACGGTACCTAACTCACTCTCGAGCGCCTCTATCATCTCATCTATCTGCTTTATATTGAGCGCCTCTACCATTTTGTAAAGGGTTAGGGTCAGGACGAAATCCCCATCGCCTCCAAGAGCGAGAAGAGGCTTGCTGTCGGCTAAGATGCGGTAAAATCTCTCCAAAAGCATAGGGGTGAACCTGGCATCTGCGCTAAAGAGCCTATCTTTTAGAAAGAGGCTCATCTCATCTATGACCATCTCAGCCTCGTAGTTTTCCATCTCCTTGAGATACTCTTTTATGCTCTTTTCATCCTTTTTCAAAACCGCTTCGAAAAGAGAGTCCAGAAACTGCGGGTCTATAATGCCCAGCATCTGAGTTACCGTAGCGACATCTACATGGCTTTTCGAGTAGACTATCGCCTGGTCAAGCAGCGTCAAGGTATCTCTCAAAGATCCGCTTCCGCTTCTGGCCAAAATCTCGAGAGCCTCCGGCTCAAAAGCGACACCCTCGTTGTTCAGGATATGCTCAAGATGCTTTATGATTAGCGGTTTTGCAATCTTTTTGAAGCGAAAGTGTTGAGTACGGCTCAGGATGGTGGCAGGCAGCTTCAGCGGGTCTGTAGTAGCGAGGATGAACTTTACGAACTCCGGCGGCTCCTCCAAAGTCTTCAAAAGGGCGTTGAACGCCTCTTTCGTCAACATATGAACTTCATCTATGATGAAAACTTTGTAGCGTCCGATGGAGGGTTTGTACTTCGTGTGCTCTATGAGCTCTCTTATATCGTCGATTTTACGGCTTGAGGCGGCATCCATCTCTATGATATCTATATGGCGCCCTTCGTTAGCCATTTCGCACTGCTCGCAACCGTCGCACGGTTTTGACGTAGGACCCTTTTCGCAAAGAAGCGCTTTTGAAAAGATCCGCGCCGTGGAGGTTTTGCCGCTACCTCTAAGGCCCGAAAAGAGGTAGGCGTGGCCCAGTCTCTTTTGATCGAGCGCCATAGAGAGCGTTTGTGAAATGGAGTCTTGTCCTATTAGATCTTCGAACCGTTTTGGACGATATTTTAGTGCGAGTGCCTTTGACAAGTCTGCCTCTTTTTATTCGGATTGTGTATTAACAGTTTAGCTCATCGGTGCTTAAAGCCACTTTTTGGCTACCGCTTTCAAGCCCTCCGGATTTTCGGAGGCGAAAATTTTAAGATCGCACTTTTGCCCATCTTTTGGACCATATCCATGTTTTTGCAAATAGTCGGCCATCGCCTCTCCCGAGTGAATAAGCAGAGGGGAGTTTTCAAAATAGTCTCCTATCGCTTTAGCTATCAGCGGAAAGTGCGTACACCCCAAAATGACGGCATCTGGCCTTTTTACATCTTTTAGGTAGTGCTCCAGTACCTTTTGAAGAATCTCTCCTTCGAAAATCCCCTCTTCAACGAGCGGTACGAAAAGAGACGGCGAAAGAGCCTCGATATTTTTATATCCGAGAGCCTCGATCTCTCTTTGGTACCTACCGCTTTTTATCGTAGCTTTTGTCCCAAGTACCAATATCTGGCTTTTCAAGGGGAGGGAGGCACTCTTTAGAGCCATCACTCCAGGCTCTATGACGCCGTAAACGGGAAAGTCTGCACTCTTTCTAAGCTCAGGCAGGGCGTGAGCGCTTACGCTGTTGCAAGCGGTAATCAAAAGATCTATCTCAAAATTTTTGAAAAACTCCAACGCTTCAAGGGCATACCTCGTTATGGTGACAGGGTCTTTTGGGCCGTAGGGGACTCGGGCCGTGTCTCCGTAGTAGATCAG
>JALSPH010000179.1 GCA_026986055.1 Campylobacterales bacterium | reverse complement strand
ATGGCCCGGAGTAAAAGCTTTCAAAGAGGCGTACGGCTCTATCTCAGCAAAACTTGCCGTTCAGATAGACCCTTACATCTCTTTTGAGAAAATTCCGAAAGATACCTCAAGTGCGATCTCCTATGCCGTGCTTGGCTCCATAAAAGAGGTGGTTCAAACTTTTGCTAAATCAAAAAGGGTCTTTGTTACCGGCGGAGACGCCTCCTATATTGCGCCGCTATTTGAAGATGCAAAGATTGACGAACTTTTGATCTTCAAGGGGATGGAAAAAATGATAAAGGAAGAGAGATGTTGACCGTAGCTTTGCCGAAAGGGCGTATAGCTGAAGAGACACTGGAGATTTTCGAAAAGATATTTGGCGAGGGCTTCAAGTTCGAATCGCGCAAACTAATTCTTGAGACCGGAGGGTTCCGCTTTCTCCTTGTAAGAAACCAGGATGTTCCTACATATGTCGCTCACCAGGCGGCCGATATCGGAGTGGTAGGGCTTGATGTCATAGAGGAGCAGGGGCTTGATATCGTCAGGCTTCTTGACCTTGGGATAGGAAAATGTAAAGTCGCGGTCGGTATAAAAGAGGGGGATGAGCTCGATTGGAGCAGGCCGCAGATGAAGGTGGCTTCGAAGATGGTCAACATAACCCGTAAATACTTCAGCAAAAAGGCGATGGGCGTTGAAGTCATAAAGCTCTACGGCTCCATAGAGCTGGCACCTCTGGTAGGGCTTGCGGACGCCATAGTAGATATAGTGGAAACCGGTACGACGATGAGGGAGAACGGCCTGAAGGTTGCCGAGACCATTATGGAGTCGAGCGCCCATCTTATTGCAAACAGACATAGCTATCTTGCCAAAAAGGGTGAGATTATGGAGCTTTACGAGCAGATGCAAAAGGTTTTGCGTGGGGCTTGAGCTATACGGAGAGATAGAACCGCTTCTTGGCTTCGAAGAGGAGGCGGATAGGCTTTACGATATATACATAGAGATTCTAAAAAGCTGGAGTCCGGAAACTCTTTTAGATATCGGGTGCGGAAGCGGAAAGTTCCTGCTTAGAGCTATGAGTGAGCTACCTTTGAAAGACTCTTTGGGAGTCGATTTGAGCCAAGAGATGGTAAAAAGAGCCAAAAGAGCAGGGGCGGAAGCGGAAGCTTTGGATATATGCGATCTAAATGGGCGTTTTGAAGCGGCTACCGCTATATTTGACGTTCTAAACTACCTTGAAAGAGCCGAGCTTGAAAGATTTTTGGGCTGCGTTGAAGATATTTTGGAGCCGAACGGACTCTTTTTGGCAGATATAAACACCCTTTACGGCTTCGAAGAGGTGGCTCAAGGCGCACTGATAAGAGAGAACGAAAAGGAGGTTCTGACACTCGAGTCTATTTTTGAAGATGGAGTGATGAGCACTGCCATAAACTACTTCAAAGCTCAAAATAGCGGCTGCTATGAGAGAAAGAGCGATGTCGTAAAGCAGTATTTTCACGAAATAGAGACTATTCTAGATTCGACATCGCTCGAACTTATTCAAACCTACCCGATCTCTTTATATGCGGAGGAACCGGACAAGGAGCTGCTACTCTTTAAAAAAGCTATCTAAAATTCCAAGTGACGCTAACTACCCCGTAGAGTGTCTCTGTACTATTTTCGGGCCAATATATGTTTCTTTCGACCCCGTTTATAGTGGTGGTTTTAGGTCCGCCCCCCTCTCTATACATATAGTCGAAGCCTCCGCCGAGACCCACTTCAAGACCGGGGAACACCGTATAGCTGAACCATAATGATAGTTGGGCGTTGTAGCCGCCGGCATCGCTGAAATCTACGGCAGTTATGTTGGTGTTGGTAGTCTTTTGCCATACAGGCAGCCCTATGAGTGCCTTTGCCGTGATTCTAAGTCCATCTACGGCGGCAGTTGAGCTCTCATACCAGTATCCGCAGTTGAAGACCAAAGATGCGGAGCGCTCCTCCACCACTCCTTGTGTCGGGTCGGAGAGAAAGTCGAACCGCTTATATGTATTTAAAAGATACTGCATGCCCCCTACGACCCTATACATATCGGTGAGCTTGTAGTGGAGCAGGAACGTCATGTTGTTTAAAAGTATATCGGCTTTGTTTGTCTGGTAGACACCGTTTATGTAGACATCTTCATCAATATCGTTTGGGTACAGAGTGGAGGCAAGGTCGTAGGAGAAGTCGTACCTGTCGTTTAGCCTTACCAATCCGCCCGTTATGTAGTATGCATCGGTGCTAATAGCTTCGGACTCTACATGTGTCCCTTTTTTAGTCGTTACCTCCTCTTTATACTTTACATTGTTAAAACCTACTCCCATATATGAGTAGCCGTCGAAACCTCTCTCTTTAGAAAAAGAGAGGGTTGTAAAAAGGGTTAATGCCGAGACTATAAAAAAAAAACTTTCTCATCA
>JALSPH010000178.1 GCA_026986055.1 Campylobacterales bacterium | reverse complement strand
GGTTTTACCCATCTGCATCTGCATACCGAATATTCCCTTTTGGATGGCGCCAACAAAATCTCCAAGCTAGCAGGCCGACTTAAAGAGCTTGGTATGGATTCGGTCGCGATAACCGACCATGGAAACATGTTCGGTGCCATAGACTTCTATCAGCAGATGAAAAGAGAGGGGATAAAGCCTATCATCGGTATGGAGGCTTATCTTCACAACCAGGACGATATCGGTGATAAAAGCACGCGACAGCGATTTCACCTATGCCTCTATGCAAAAAACGAGACCGGTTACAAAAACCTAATGTATCTTAGCTCCCAAGCCTATATAAAAGGTTTCTACTACTATCCGCGAATAAACAAGAAGCTTTTGAGGGAGCATAGCGAAGGGCTCGTTTGCTCTTCAGCCTGCCTGCAAGGAGAGGTGAACTGGCACCTGAATCTAAGCGAAAGAAATCTGAAATTCGGAGCAAAAGGGTACGAAAGAGCCAAAGAGGTAGCGCTGGAGTACAAAGAGATATTCGGTGAAGACTTCTACCTCGAGCTTATGCGTCACGGTATCGGCGACCAACACTTTATCGATGAGCAGGTTATAAAATTGAGCATCGAGACAGGTATAAAGATAGTCGCGACCAACGATACCCACTACCTCTACCCGGATGACGCCGAAGCGCACGAAGCTTTTATGTGTATCGCCATGAACAAACTATACGACGATCCCGACAGGCTGCGCCACTCGGTACATGAGTTCTATCTCAAATCTCCGGAAGAGATGGCAGCACTCTACGCCGACATTCCGGAAGCTTTGGAAAATACCCAGGAGATCGCCGACAAGTGCAACCTCGAACTTAACCTCGGAAACCCCACCCCTCCAAACTTCAAATTTTCCCGCCAATATGCGGCCGCCTCGAATTTGAGCGTTCCGGAACCTGAAGTCGAAAACTCTTTAAAAAACGACGAAGCGCTTTTCGTGCACGAGTGTAGAAAGGGGCTTGAAGAGAGGCTGAAATTTGTAGATCCCGCCCAGCACGAAGAGTATAGGGCAAGGCTTGAAAGGGAGATGGAGATCATCAATCAGATGAAGTTTCCCGGATATATGCTGATAGTTTGGGATTTTGTCAGAGAGGCGAAAAAGAGAGGTATCCCCGTAGGCCCGGGAAGGGGTTCGGCAGCCGGCAGCCTCGTAGCATACTCCCTTGGAATTACAAATATCGACCCATTGAAGTACGACCTACTTTTCGAGCGTTTCTTGAACCCGGAGCGTGTAAGCATGCCCGATATCGATATGGACTTTTGCCAGGCAAGACGGGGAGAGATCATAGATTATGTCATAGAGAAGTATGGCCGCTACAACGTCGCTCAGGTTATAACTTTCGGATCTCTTTTGGCTAAAGGGGTCATTAGAGATGTCGCGAGAGTCTTGGGGGTAAGTTACGCGGAAGCGGACAAGATGGCGAAACTGATTCCGGACGAACTGGGAATTACCCTTAACGGAAAAGGCAAAGAGGGAACGGAGGGTTTCAAACCGGGAGCTTTTCAAAAGGAGCCAAAACTCAGGGAGCTTGTCGAGACAAACCCTACGGCAGCACGCGTATGGAGGTTTGCACTGGCTCTTGAGGGGCTAAAGAGAAATGCGGGAATGCATGCAGCAGGTGTCGTCATATCGAACGAAGAGTTGTGGCATAAAACTCCGCTTTACAAGCCCTCAGGCGAAGAGACGCTGGTTACTCAGTATTCGTTGAACTTTTTGGAAGATGTAGACCTTATAAAGTTCGACTTTTTGGGTCTTAAAACTCTTACCGTCATAGACAATGCCGTCAAGCTCGTAAAGAAAAGGCACGGTGTGGAGATAGACCTTGACAATATGAGTATGGACGATCCAAAAGTCTACGAGACGATAAGAAGCGGCGAGACCGTTGGAATGTTCCAGATAGAATCGGGCGGAATGCAGCAGCTTAACTCCAAGCTAAAGCCTGACAATTTCGAAGATCTTGTCGCGGTTTTGGCTCTATATCGTCCCGGTCCTATGGATGCGGGGATGCTTGATGATTTCATAGAGAGAAAGCATGGCCGCCAGGAGATAAAATATATGTTTCCGCAGCTTGAGGAGATATTGAAGCCGACATACGGCGTCATAGTCTACCAGGAGCAGGTTATGCAGATTGTCCAGACGATCGGCGGTTTCAGTCTCGGAAAAGCGGATATCGTCAGAAGGGCGATGGGTAAGAAGAAGTTCGACCTTATGCAGAAGTACAAGAGCGAGTTCGCTCAGGGTGCAAAAGAGCAGGGTTTGGACTACGACAAAGCTGCGGAGCTTTTCGACCTTATAGAGAAGTTCGCCGGTTACGGATTTAACAAATCCCACTCCGCCGCCTATGCTATGGTTACCTACCAGACCGCATATCTGAAAACTCACTATCCTG
>JALSPH010000177.1 GCA_026986055.1 Campylobacterales bacterium | reverse complement strand
CCTCTTTTGAGGCCTGCGAACTATCCGGAAGGGGTCCCGGGCAAAGGGGTCGCTGTTTATGAGGTGTGCGGCGAGAAGCTGGCGGTCGTAAACATCATGGGCCATTTCGGTATGCCTATGGTCAACAACCCCTTTCTGGAGGCTAAAAAGATTGTAGAGATTTTAAAGGCGGAGGGGGTCGAAAATATCTTTTTGGATATTCATGCGGAAGCTACAAGCGAAAAGAGGGCGATGCATGTGATGCTGCGCGAAGATGTAAGCGCCATTTTCGGTACCCATACTCATGTGGGTACCGACGATCTGGTCATAGATATGGGGTGCGCTTATGTAAGCGATGTAGGGCTTACGGGATGCAGAGACAATGTTATAGGAATGGATGCCAAAGTGCCCATAGAGAGATTTCTTACCGGGCTTCCCGGGCGTTTTGAGATACCCAAAAAGTGTAAAGGGATATTGCAGATGGTGGTTGTGGAGATAGAAGATGGGCGCGCAACCGAAGCGTACAAGATAAAGGTCTATAGCGAAGGAGAGAAAGAGGTGGCTCTTAGAGCCCGAGTGGAGGGTTAGCAAGAGATGAGAAACAGTTATGAACTTCTTGAAGCGTTGAGCTCTTTGAATCTTCCGGTTAGAGAGAGGGATGAGTGGTGGTGGCCAAACAGCGGCAGCTTTAGTGTAGTCATCGGGGCTATTTTGACCCAAAATACGAAGTGGCAGAAGGTAGAGAAGGCTTTAGATAACCTGAAAAGTTTGGATGCGCTCGATATAGAGGGGCTTTTGAGGCTCGATGAGGAGCTGTTGAGAGAGGCTATAAAGCCTGCCGGGTTTTACAACACGAAAGCCAAAAGATTGAAGCTTTTAACTCAAGCTATAAGAGATAAATTCAAGGATTTCGAGACTTTTCAAGCTGAAGTGCAAAGGGAGTGGCTGCTTGGCAAAAAGGGTATCGGCGAAGAGAGTGCGGACGCTATTTTAAATTATGCGTGTTACCGTGAGGCGATGGTGGTCGACTCATATACGGCGGCGCTTCTGAACTCTTTCGGGTATGAGTTTGAGGAGTACGCCTCTTTGCAGGCGTGGCTTATAGAGGGGTTGAAAGATTATGACATCAAAGTGAGAGAGATTTTCCCAAATGAGCCGAAGGCTCAGATTTACGCTCTTTTTCACGGTATGATAGTGGAGTATTGCAAACTCTATAAAAGAGGAAAAAGGGTAGATGTTTCACGGCTGCAAGTGGGTGATTGATATTATAAAGCTTATTCAAAATTGGTAATGGAGTCAATTTTATAGATCAAAACCTTTTTTCTATCTACATCCGGCAGGTTTTTGCCAAGCTCAAGAGTCGAGATGACCGCTTTGCCTATTATGTATCGCCCATTATCTTCAGTTTTCACTCCCCAAATATTGTGCATGACATAGGGCTCGCCCTCTATTTGGCCGACATAGAGCATTATGTGCCCGGGTAGGTGGATGAGGGTTTTAAAGGGTGTCCCTTTTGAGACTATAAGCATCTTTTTCTCTTCTGCGCTCAATCCTTCAAGGCTTACTGTCCGAGCGCTTTTAGCCTGTTTGGCCGAGTTTCTCGGAAGCCAGATGCCAAAAGGTGCAAAAAAGTCGCGAGTCATTGCAGAGCAGTCTCTGCCTCCCGCGACTCCTCCCCATCCGTAAGGTTCGGCCAGAAGCTCGTTTGAAATTTTTAAAATATTTTCGCTACTCATTTCAAGGGGCATTTTAGCGGCAAACTCCGTAGGCAAAAGAGTCTTTTTAAAAACTGCTCTGCCGCCGATTTTTTCAGGTACCAAAATTTGGAAAAACCCCTCTTGACTACCTGCAAGTGGGAAAATAGTCCCAAGCTTTGCGTAAAAGAGGAAGTTCTGTTTGGAGTCGTATATGGGCAGATTCTCTTTGGTGACGACGATATTTTGCATTTTCATGATAGAGTCTATCTCGTTTTGCTCGATGTAGGCGAAATCTCGAAGAGGCAGCCACCCGGTAGCAAAAGGGGTTTGAACGAAAGCCCACCCTCCGTCACTGCTTAGGTGTGATACGAAAATCGGGGTAAAAGCTTTTACGGCGCTGTTTTGGTTGTAGTCGAAAGGGTAGCCCTCTCCTGCAAGAGATGGGTTTAAAAATATGGGAAGGGCGGAGGGAAAGAGTCGAAGGTTGGTTGGATAGACGGTAACGCCATATTTGCCGATACTGTTTATAGAGTCGTAGTTTGAGTTTTTGACGATTTTTTGTAGTGTATCTTTTTCGAAAGGGAGACGGTTGTAGGCATAAACCCTCTTTTTGAAAACAAACCTCTCCCCCCATCTTATCTCCTCTTCGGTAGCGTTTAGCTCTGTTAACAGCCATGGAGAGTATCTTTGCGATAGAAAGCGGTTGTAGCTTCTTGAAGTTCTATCTTTTGAAATAGGCG
>JALSPH010000176.1 GCA_026986055.1 Campylobacterales bacterium | reverse complement strand
CTCTCAAATAGCGAATCTCTGGTCTTGAGTATCAGCTCTTTGAACCTGTCAAGCTCCATCGTTCCGCCGTTTTTTTTGATAGCGGTGACGATATTGTCTATAAGCGGCCGCATCGCTCCCCTTTTACGGCATCTATGAAAGCCCTTACTTTAACGGGATCTTTTTTCCCCTTCTCCATCTCGACTCCGCTGCTTACATCTACGCCGTAAAAGCCGTAGCCCAAAGCCTCATGAACGTTTTTGGGGGTGAGGCCGCCTGCTAGAATGATCTTAGAACAGTCGATCCCTTCGAACCATTCGAGATTGAGTCTTTTGCCGGCTCCTCCGTAAGCTTCGCAGTAGGCGTCTACGATACGGTAGTGAGACTCGAACTTCAAGATATCTTCCGGCGAAGAGGCTCTAACTACAGGCAAAGGCTTGCAGTTGAGTGCGTGAAAATAGCTCTCGTCCACATCGAAGTGTATCTGGGCCATACTCATGCCGCTCTTTCGGCAAATCTCATCTACCTCTTTCGGTCTTTTGTCGACAAAAAGGGCGACCCTCTCGACAAAAGGGGGCAGCTGCTCGGTTATTGCACGCGCCTGCTCTACGGTTATGTAGCGGGGCGACTTTTCGTAAAAGACGAACCCCAGAGCATCGGCTCTAGCATCTACCGCTTCCAACGCATCCTCTATGGAGGTGATACCGCAAATTTTTACACGCATATAGAAACCGTCAAACCTTCAAACTCTCTATAGCGCGGGCTATATCGTCGCTTTTGAAAACGTAGCTGCCCGCTACGACCACATCGACTCCGGCACTCTTTAGCTCATGCACATTCTTGTCGTTCACTCCCCCGTCGACCTCTATGAGACACTTTGGATTTCTCTTTTCGATCAACTCTTTCAAAATTTTAGCTTTCTCTATCACGCTCGGGATGAATTTCTGCCCCCCGAAACCGGGGTTTACGCTCATAAGCAGGACCATATCGAGATCTTCGAGCAGAAACTCTATGCACTTTGGCTGAGTATGCGGGTTTAGAACGATGGCAGGTTTTATCCCCAAACCTCTAATCTTCTGAATCAACCTGTGAGGATGCTTCTCCTCCTCTATATGAAAAGAGATGTAGCCCGGTTTCAAAGGCGCGAAGAGGTCGACGAAAAACGTGTTGTTTTCGACCATCAGGTGAATATCGAGAGGTTTTGTAGCCGCTTTTGCCACTGCCTCCACCACGACGGGGCCTATCGTCATATTGGGCACGAAGTGGCCATCCATCACATCGACATGGACGAGGTCGCATCCGGCGTCGCAAATAGCTTTTACATCACGCGCCAGATTGCCGAAATCTGCCGAAAGAATACTTGGTGCAACGAGCATAACTCTCCTTTATGGGCTTAGATAGAAAGTGAAAGGATAATCATCGAAACTAAAATTGACCTGAACCCCCTGGACCCCTTCAAGAACGGCGGTAAGATCCTCTATGGAAGTGTAGCTTCTCGGAAGTGTTATATTTATGTTGACACCTGCATCCTGAAGCGCGGTTTTCGACTTTCCTGCCACTATGTTTACCAGCTCGCTCAAAGCGTCGGCCAGAACCTCTTCATCTTCGCTCTCTTCGCCTATCAAAAGCGCACAGGACCTCTTCACGAGACTCTTCGGCATAACGAGAGTCACCATACCCTCTATATCGCCGTAGAAGGCTACGGAACTTGCCATCAACTCCTTACCTTTTACGGCAAACAGCTGAATCTTCATATCCTCTTTTACAGCCATCATATTTGTCATCATCTGCAGCGTTCCCATCGCGGCATCCACAAAAACAGGAAGTCTAGCGACTACCGGTTTGGTAAGCTTGTGCCTCTCTTTCTTGGCGGCGGACCCTCCGCCCGACATCGACTGAACTATCTCGTCGGTAAAGAAGTCGGTTTCGTTATCGAAAAACATTATGCCCGCATCTTCGAGCTCCTCTATGAAGGCTTTTGGAGTCTTCTCCATATCGAGCCCCACTATCGCTATGAGAGCACCGTACTCGGCACCTGCCGTAGAGAGTTTAGAGAAGAAGTTAGCGGCGTGTATATTCAAGGAGCTCACCCTCGTAGCATCGAACATGAAGAGTTGGAAACCGACTTTCAGAGAGTTTTGGTGGTAGATGACGTCGAACTGTTCCGTAACCGAGCCGTCAAGAAAGCCTTTGAGGTAGTAAATAACGCAGTTTCCCCTTGTCTTAGCCGCTATTCTGCTTCCCATAAAGCCTAGATAGGTATTATCCACTATCTCGACGAACTTCTCCCTCTCTTCGGCTCTTGCATTGAACTCCTCCCTCGTCTGCACGACGACAGGATTGTAACCGCGATCGTAGATTTCGATAGCCTGCATACTCCTTTGAGTCGAGTCTTCGTTATATACCAAAACGTTCTCTTCGCTCCCCTCTTTTGCGTTCAAGCCCCCG
>JALSPH010000175.1 GCA_026986055.1 Campylobacterales bacterium | reverse complement strand
CGGGATGATAGGCGAAAAAGAGATAGAGAAGATGAAAGATGGCGTTGTCCTTATAAACTGCGCAAGAGGGGGGCTTTACGACGAAGAGGCTCTCTACAAGGGTCTAAAAAGCGGCAAGATAAGATTTGCCGGTATAGACGTTTTTGTAAAAGAGCCGGCTGTGGACCACCCTCTTTTGGAGCTGGATAACGTTACCGTAACCCCTCATCTTGGTGCAAATACCCATGAATCACAATATAAGATAGCAACACAAGCAGCTCAGCAGGCTCTTGATGCGGCAAGAGGTATAAGCTACCCCAATGCACTAAATCTTCCGATACGCGAAAACGAGATACCGGAGTTTGTGAAACCGTACCTTGAATTGATGCAAAAGATAGGTTTCCTTGCTGCCCAAGCGAACAGAGGAGCCATAAAGTCTCTCAAAATATCTGCAGAGGGTGAGATAGGAGAGTATATAGATTCGCTTGCTACTTTCGCTACTGTCGGGGCGCTCAAAGAGTCTCTCGGAGAGATGATAAACTACGTAAATGCCGACTTTGTAGCCAAAGAGCGCGGCATAGAGATACACAAAGAGAAGTCTGCCGGTACCGGTGCCTATAAAAATATGATAACTATCAGGCTCTCTACAGAAAAAGAGGTAACTGAAATTTCAGGTACAATCTTCAATGACGATGTCCAAAGAGTCGTCTCCATCAATGGGTTCGCTCTCGATATAGAACCGAAAGGGAGAATGATACTTTTCAAAAATACGGATGTTCCGGGTGTCATAGGTGATGTAGGCCATATTCTTGCAAAACACAACGTGAACATTTCAGACTTCAGACTCGGAAGAGATGTAAAAAAAGCTCTCGCTCTTGCGGTGATTCTTGTAGATAACGATGTAAGCGAAGAGGTTCTTGAAGAGCTAGATGCGCTTGAAGCTTCTGTATATGTCAAATACGTAATCCTTTAAACCTCCAAAGCCGTAAGTGCCGTTTGCACTTTACGGCTCTTATGATCCTCTTTTTTTCTTCTTTCACCATTTTAAGCAGACCGCTACTCTTTTTCATAGAATTGTCGATAATTCAATTATCGCTTAAGTTGCTACTTATGAAATATGTAATAAATACATCTTATTAAAATTATAATTAGAATATTTATAGTATAATTGCGCTTTTTACTGTAAAATATATCAATTTATTCATCAAAAGGAGGGTGTATGAGGAGAATAGCAGTGGCGGCCATGCTGCTTTCATTGCCCCTATTCGCGGCACATAAGCATCTTACTCTCGATCAGGCACTGGAGCTTGTCAAGAAGAAGAATCTCGAAATTCGTATAGCCAAAGAGGATACGAAGATGAGAGGGATGGATATAAAAGTTGCAGAGGGTTACAACTACGGAAGTGCCGATATCGTCTTCAATGCGCTGCGCTCCAACGATGCCGGCAACGTTTTCGGTTTCAAGCTTCAAAGTAGGGAGGCGACTTTCAGAGACTTTGGATTTTCCGATTTCCTTGGAGGAGTTGGACAGGCTCTAGGTATGGCCGGGGGAGATTTCGGGCAGTTCACGGCTATCATGTCCGATCCTGCTATGCAAAACAGACTTCTTGATACTGCCCCAAATGATTTGAATTACCCCGGTGCCAGAAACCATTTTCAGGAGAAGATCCAGTACAAAATACCTCTTTATGTCGGCGGAAAGCTGAACAAGTATGGGCAGATCGCCCGTAAAATGGAGGCTATGAGTAAGCTTGACAGGCAAAAAGTGGTGAACGAGAAAGTTTACCAAACCAGAAAAACCTTCTACGATATAGCTCTTGTCAACAGCTATATAAAAAATCTTAAAATCATTCTGAAAAATGTCGAAGAGTTGGAAAATACAGTCGCCAACATGGTAAAAGAGGGTTATGCTCTCGATATAGATCTGCTGCAGGTAAAGTCGAAAAAAGCCGACGTTCTGCGAATGCTCAATCAAGCGAAACTCAATCGTGATCTTGCATATCAATTCCTCTCCTTTCTGGTGGATGAAAAGGTCGATTCGGTCTCCGTTGAAGACCGGGATGTTCCTATGCCGGTTATGAGCAAAGAGGAGATGGTCAAAAGAAACCTCGACATTCAGAAGGCCAACTTGGGTCTTGAAGTGACGAAGCTTGCAGTAGGGGTCGAAAAGGCCTCCTACCTTCCGCAAGTCGGTGCTTTTGCAGAGTATGGAAGTGCCGACAACACCTTTTTGAACGATTTTTCCGACAAAGATGCATACACGGTAGGCGTTCAGATGAAGTGGAATATTTTCAACGGTTTTATAGACAAGTCCAAATATGAGAAGGCAAGAATCCAAAATCTCAAAGCCCACTATCAGGTGGATCTTGCGAAAAAGGGCATCGCACTCAAAATCGACAAGATAATAACGGAGATAAAAAGTAGAGAGTACGATATAAAGTCACTCAAAGAGAAGGTCAAATTTATGAGAAGAGTCTATGAGAACTACTATAACCGTTATAAAGAGGGGCTTATCTCCATAAACGACGTTCTTATAAAAAACAGTGAACATATTCAAGCAGTTTTGAAACTGGCCAAAACGAGAAATGCCAGGAACAACAAAGTCTTTGAACTTGAAAATCTCATAAACAAAGGAATGTTATGAAAAAGTTGGTACTTATTGGAGCGATTATTGCATCGATGGTTGCGAGTGCGGCGGAACTTACGCTTACCGGAAGCGTCGTTTCGGATAACCAGAAGATGATGACGAGCCGATATATGGGCTTTGTAAAACGGGTCTATGTCGTCGAGGGAGAGCGGGTAAAAAAAGGGCAGCTGCTTTACACTATCGACTCCAAAGAGATCGACAGTGCTAAATCTCAAGTGGAGCTTGCCATTTCTCAGGCTGAACTCGCACTTCAGATGAACAGAAACCAGTATAACAACATCTTGACCAACCTTGCCCGTCACGAGAGGCTCTTTAAAAAGGGGATGGTATCCAAATTCGAGTTGGAAAACCTTCAGCTTGCCGCAGAGAATACTAAAGCGATGATAGAGATCGCCGAGAAACAGGTTGCGCAGGCCAAAGCGAAGCTGAAAGAGGTTCTGAACCAGTACGCCTACTTGGATGTTAGAGCTCCCAACGACGGTGTCGTCGTCGAAAAGAGAATAAATGCAGGCGAGATGGCGATGCCGGGAATGCCGGCTATCATACTAACCGATCTGAGTAGATTGAAGATACTTACCGAGATTTCGGAGAGCGATATCAAAGATGTCAAGGTGGGTCAGAAGGTGATGGTGGAGGTTCCATCCATCGGTTTGAAGAAGGAGGGTAAGGTTTTTGCGATCATACCAAGTTCAAACCCTATGACGCACCAATTCAAGATGAAGGTATCGTTTGACTACAAGGGTTACAGAGTCTATCCGGGGATGTACGCCCAGGTCACGATAAAGTAAAGGGTAGAGTATGCAAGAGAGTAAAAAGTACCAGCCAAAAGATGTTGCGGGGAAGCTGGCCAGAGGTTTTCTGCACAACCCTCTAACGCCGGTACTCGGCATATTTTTGCTGCTGATCGGATATATCTCCCTTGAGATAATGCCAAGAGAAGAGGACCCGCAGATCTCTGTAGCCGGCGGTACGATAATAGTGCCTATGCCGGGTGCGACTCCAAGAGAGATAGAAAATATCATAGTGAACCCTCTGGAGAGGAAGATAAAAGAGATCAAGGGTGTCGAGCATATATACGGGATAGCTATGAGGGATGTCGGAATAGTCAACGTAATGTACTATATAGGCGAAGATAGAGAGCAGGCAAATCTCAACCTTTACGACAAGGTTATGCAGAATATGGACCTTTTGCCAAAAGGCGCTATGCAGCCGCTTATAAAGCCTTTCGACGTCGATATAGATATTCCTATAGTAACTATAGATTTCTACAGAAAACCGGGCTCGAAAATAAGCGAAACGGACCTTTTCAAACTTGTTAGAAAGATACAGCATCAGCTTAACCGTATAGAGAATGTCTCCAAAACCGAGATAAAGGGCGGCAGCAAAGAGCAGTACAATATAGAGGTAGATTTGGGCAAACTATCAGGCTACCACCTCTCTTTGGGACAGATCGTCCAAGCCATAAAAGCGCTTGCGGTAAACGTTCCTGACGTAAAAGGGCGTACAAAAGATGGCAAATTGGTGATATTTGGCGTAAAAAACGCGATAGAGAGCGTAAGAGACGTTCAAAACCTGATCGTAGCTCAATATATGGGATCGCCAATCTATCTCAAAAACGTAGCGACTGTAACCGAAGGGAGCGATATACAGAACTTCAAAAGAGTGATCATGACTCAAAAAGAGGGTGATGGTTTCTCTCCCGTTCATGATGCCGTTACATTGAGTCTCGGCAAACTTGCAGGCTCAAATGCGGTGGTCATAGCAGACGAGATAAAAGCGCATCTTAAATCTCTGGAGCCCCAACTGCAAAAAGCGGGCGTCGGCTATATACTTACGAGAGATTACGGAAAACGTGCAAACGATGCCGTAAACGAACTGGTGGATCATATTTTGATAACAATCGCCATCATAGCCGTTATGCTTATCTTTTTCCTAGGGTGGAAAGAGTCTCTTATAGTCACTTTTACTGTTCCGGCCATATTGGCTATTACACTCTTCATTGCTTATCTATCCGGACAGACGATAAACAGGATAACCCTCTTTGCCTTCCTGCTTTCACTCGGTCTCCTTGTCGATGCGGCGATCATAGTCATAGAGAATATTCATAGGCATCTTCACGCCCACGATGCGGTAGATAGAGATATGGACGAGATTATGGTCGAGGCTACCGATGAGATAGGAGCCCCGACGAATATCGCGACTCTTGCGATAATTTTGACGATGGTTCCTATGGCGTTTGTCGGAGGTATGATGGGGCAGTTCATGAAGCCGATTCCCGAAAATGTTCCCGTAGCACTTGTCGCATCTTTGGTAGTCGCCTATATCTTTACGCCATACCTTGGCAGAAGATTGCTGAAAAAACCGCATCTGCATCATCACCACCACCATTGGCAAAAAGATAAGCCCAGAGTAGAAGGAGGTGAGAAGTGAAACGTTTCGAATCATTTATTTACAACATTCTCGGCTCCAAAGCGAAGCATTGGCTCGTCATAGGCTTGACTCTAGCCGCACTCGCGGGCTCCATAGCTATGCTTCCTACGAAGATAGTTTTGGCAAAAATGCTACCGGGCAAAAGTGCCAACTCCTTTTCGGTATATATCCATACGCCTACAGACAGCTCCATAGAGGAGACCAGGCGGGTTGGCGAGTGTGTAATGTCGATCTTGCAAAAAGAGTCGGAAGTGACGGATGTAGAGGCGTATCTTGGGCAGGGCGCTCCGCTCGATTATGCAGGTATGGTAAAGGGATCCGGTTTCAAAAGCAGTGAGAACGAGGCGGAAATTGTCGTAAACCTGACGGATAAACATGAGAGGGAGGAGCCCTCTTTCATGATGGTACATAGACTCCGCCCTACGATAAAAGCCAACTGCGAAGCGGTCAAACCGGGTACGGTTATAGAGATGGTGGAACAGCCTGCGGGACCGCCGACACTCGCTGCAGTAGTTGCCGAGATTTACGGAGATAGATATGAGAGTATCTATGCGCTTAGCCAAAAGATAGCGAAAATTTTCAAAAAGACAGATGGGCTTGTAGATATAAACGTTATGGCCGACGACCCGTATAAAAAATTCGACCTTGTGCCGAACTCCGACAAGATCGCGCGTTCGGGCTTAAGTGTGGAGCAGGTGAACAAGATACTCTACCTCGCTTTCGAAGGTATGGTCGTAGCTCCTAAAAACAGCCAAAACTATCCCGATCAGATAGGGCTTTTTGTAAGACTCAGCGACAAGACAAGAAGAGTTGCAGACCATAGTGCTCATGCTCTTGAGACTAAACTGGCATCTTTGAAGCTGATGAACAAAAAGGGTATGTTGGTACCGATAAACGAAGTTGTGGATGTCGTCGAGGTAGATGCCGCACCTACGTTGATGCAGAAAGATTTGAGACGTATGATAAACGTGACTGCGGAGACCGACCTCGTATCTCAGGTATATCCTCTGCTTGATGCTCGCGAAAAGATCATGAATGAACTTTCAAAAGATTACGATATAACGACTACCGACTACCTCTTCAACCTCCGCTTGGTAGATAAAAAGACGGGGGAGGTCTTCGACCTCAAGTGGGACGGAGAGATGAAAGTCACTCTCGATACGTTCCGTGATCTTGGTGCTGCATTCATCGCGGCGCTCATTCTTATATTCCTGCTTCTTGTGGTCTATTACAAGAATTTCACTATAAGCGGTATCGTTTTGGCAGGAAGCTTTCTCTCCATCATCGGGGTGATCGTAGGGCACTGGGTAGCCGATATCGTCACCGAGCATACATTCTTTCTTACGGCGACATCACTCATAGGCTTCATCGCATTGATGGGTATAAGTTCAAGAAACTCTCTGCTTCTGATAGATTTCGCCAAATCGTTGATGGTTGAAAAAGGCTTCGACAAGCAACATGCGATAGCGGTGGCCAGTGCGACGAGGGCCAAGCCCATCATGCTTACCGCAATAGCCATCATTCTCGGCTCCGCACTTCTTGCAAGCGACCCGATCTTCGGTGGACTTGGTGTTGCGCTGATTTCAGGTACCGTCGCCGCCGTGGTCGTCTCCTTGATATTCATCCCTGTTTTGATGTATCGGGCCAAGGCGATGGACAAGATAGCAAAGGAGTAGCGTGCCTGAGTTTGGCCGTATTCTTATCGTAGTCGGAGTAGTGTTGATAATCTTCGGGCTTTTCGTCTCCTTCGTGGGGAGGTTGCCCGGAGATATAGTCGTAAAAAAGGAGAACTTCACCTTCTACTTTCCGATAGCAACCTCCATACTTCTTTCTATAATCATCTCCATTCTCTTTTACCTCTTTTCCAAGTTTTTTTAGGTAAAATGCGTCAAGAAAAAGCCAACTGCTTGGCTTTTTTAGCATTTTACGAGCTTTTGGTTATGCAGAATGCATCCAAAAGGTCGGTGACCGATTCGATACAGCGTCAAGAAAAAGCCAACTGCTTGGCTTTTTTATGATTCAGTTGAGTGCTCTGAAAATTACGAAACCTCGCTCAGGCGAGATGAGATTTTTAGCGAAGCTAACGTTTGAAAACTACACTAAAAAGTGCGAACGCAAGCGCCCCTTCGGGGTTAGGCGCACTTTTTTCGCTAAAGCGATCGTTTCGTTTTCAAACTAAAATCTCAAAGCCTTCACTCGATTTGTAATTTTTCAGATGGTTCAATGGTAATTGCGATTCTGTATGTAATTTTCGTTTGTTACCGCTTTGGGTAATGACCGATTCGATACGGCGTCAAGAAAAAGCCGACTGCGACAAGTGCACTTGGCACTTGCGCAACATCAGTAATTCATAAAGGATTTTAATGGCAACTATTGGAATGGGTGACTTGAAAAAGGGAATTCGCCTTGAAATAGATGGACAACCTTATAGAGTAGTCGAGTATCAGCATGTAAAGCCGGGAAAAGGTGCAGCGTTTGTCAGAATCAAGATCAAGTCGCTCTCTACCGGAAGGGTCATAGAAAAAACCGTACATGCAGGCGACAAGTTCGAGACTCCAAATCTCGAACAAAAGACGATGCAGTATCTCTACGATGATGGCGAAATGCTTCAGTTCATGGATACGGCTACCTACGATCAGGTAGGCCTTACCCACGATCAGGTAGGAGAGGATGTCATAAAGTTCATGGATGAAGGTTTTACGGTGGATATACTCTTTCACAACGGTAAACCTATCACTGTCGAGCTTCCCCAAGTGGTGGAGCTCGAAGTGGTCGAGACACCGCCTAACTTCAAGGGAGACACTTCCAGCGGCAGTCGCAAACCTGCCACCCTTAAAACCGGTGCGGTTGTGCAGGTTCCATACCATATTCTCGAAGGGGACAAGATAAGGGTCGATACCGTTGAAGGAAAGTATCTCGATAAGGTAAAATAGTCCTAAACAGAAAGGGAGGTGCGAAATGGCGAAAGTTTGTGTTCCACTGGCGAAGGGTTTTGAAGAGATAGAGGCGGTAGCTCTCATAGACGTTATGCGAAGAGGCGGTATAGAGGTCGTTGTCGCGGGCGTAAACGAAGAGCTCGTAACCGGAGCCAACGGCATAACGGTAAAAGCCGATACCGACATCAAATATGTCGTAGCGGATGAACTCGACATGGTGGTACTCCCCGGTGGATGGGAAGGTACCCATCTGCTTGCAGAAAACGAAACGGTTCAGCAACTCCTGAAAGATATGAAAGCGAAAGAGAAGATAGTAGGTGCCATATGTGCTGCACCTTTCGCTCTAAAGGCTGCAGGGGTCCTTTCCGAAAAGTACACGTGCTATCCAAGCGTAGAAGAGCAGATAGGCAAAGAGGGTTACACCGACAAAATGAAGGTTGTCGAAGATGGAAATGTAATGACCTCCAGAGGGCCCGGAACTGCTATATGCTTTGGACTCTCCATAGTTAAAAGGCTTGTGGGGGAAGAGACATACCTCACGCTTAAAGAGGGTCTTTTGGCAGACTACTGCTGAGAATTGTCTCTACTATCGACTCTATGTCGCTCTTGTCGACATCTACGATGATGTCGGCAACCTTTTCATAAGCTTCATACCTTTCATAAAAGAGTTTTTCGGCCTTCTCTATATCCTGAAAGAGAGGCCTTTTTTTCAACTTTTTCTTTGCATTGGCCGCACCCGTTATTCTTTTTAAGATCCAGTTAAAATCGGCTCTCAGATATACGACCGTTCCTATCTCTTTTATATTTTTGACCTTATAGAAACCGCCGCCCGTGGAGATTACGGCGTTCGTTACGTTTTTAGCTAGCCAATCCGCAGTTTTTTGTTCAAGCGCTCTGAAAGCCTCCTCTCCCGAAGTTGCGAAAATCTTTTTGATTTTCCTGTTTGTCACACTCTCTATCATATCGTCGGTATCAAGCGCATAGAGCCTCTCATCTCTTCTTGCTATATCTCTTGCCAACGCCCCTTTGCCTACACCCATGAACCCTACCAAAAGGATGTTTTTACCCATTTATGCTACCTGTGAATACTCTATTTTGAGATCGCTTACAGATCGTCTCAAAAGCTCCTGATACGCTTTTGCGGTTTCGGCGCTTTTGGACTCTTTCATCTCTTGGTTGTAGTCTACCAAAATATCGGCCACACCGCCAGAACCTATGTTTAGTGCCGCACCTTTGAGACCGTGGGTAATGTGTTCGATCTCTTCGAAATCACCCTCTTCGACTCTTCTGTCGAGTTCGGCTATGGCGTCTTCGAGTTGGTGTATAAGTTCCAGTACAAATTCATCCGCCTCATCATCGCTAAGACCCATGGTTTCAACAAGTCGTTGATGGGAAAAGACTCCGTAATCTTTCTTGAATATCTCATCTATTCTGCTTTTGTCGCACGACTCATCGCAAGATGCTGTTTTAGGTGCGTGGGTAAATGGAGTCTTTGGTGTGGAGTCCTCCTCTTTATCGAAGATTTCTATCGGCTCTTTAGTATCGCTCTTTTTCTTAACCGGCTCCGGGATCGTTCTTTCTATCTTTTCGTTATTCTCTTTTTCTATATTGGCAGCAACTTTTTCCTCTTTATCGTTCAAGCTCTCCATAACGTAATGGTCGTACGTCTTTTTCGCTCTGACCTCCATCATTATGATGAATAGAAGCGAGATAAGAACGAACATAAGTGCGATTACCGATATGAATAGAATAGTGTTTATCATTTCTCTTTCCTTCACTGCATAGTCTGGGCATAGTTGTCCCTAATATCAATATCGGCACAACGTCCATATCTTTTTAATGGAGGCAGGCTTAATTTTGAGTCGGGACTTTAAGATTAATCGCACCATAATGGGATATAGAGTAGACTATCTCATCCACTTCAAGGAGGTTCGATGAAACCAGGTTTTACCCATCTGCATCTGCATACCGAATATTCCCTTTTGGATGGCGCCAACAAAATCTCCAAGCTAGCAGGCCGACTTAAAGAGCTTGGTATGGATTCGGTCGCGATAACCGACCATGGAAACA
>JALSPH010000174.1 GCA_026986055.1 Campylobacterales bacterium | reverse complement strand
ATAGATACAGAAAGCGGTATGAAACTCTCTACCTATCTCTACCCCGAAGATGCACCGCTTTCACAAAAGTATCTTCAAAAAAGCGCCCAATATTTCAAGAAATATAAAAAAATGTTCGGGTTTTTACCGTTCGATAGTTTCAGGGTGGCGGAAGCTCCGTTCCCTGCCGGATACTCCATGCCGACCTTCACTCTTATAGGGAAGCAGATTATCGACAAGCCTTTCGTTTTCGACTCCTCTTTGGGGCATGAGATCGTCCACCAGTGGTTCGGAAACTACGTTTACGCACCATATAGAGGAAACTGGGTAGAGGGGCTTACTACATTCTACTCCGACTACCTCTACGCCAAAGAGGCCGGCGAAGGTGCCAGATACAGAAAAGAGCTGCTCATAAAGTACGACTCATACGTAAACTCTGAAAACGAGATAGCTCTCATAGAGTTCACCTCCAAAACAAAAGAGAGTAAAAATGCTATCGGTTACGGAAAGTCCGCATTTTTCTTCTATATGCTGGAGAGAAAAATCGGCAAAGAGGCTTTCGAAAGAGGTGTGAAAAAGCTCTTGAAAGAGTACCCCTTCAAAACCGCGAGCTATAAAGATTTAAGAAGAGTCTTCGAGGAGGCTTCCGGCAAGAAGTTGCTCGAATTTTTCAAAACATGGGTTTACCGTAAAGGGGCTTTCGACTTCACCATTTACAACACAAAACTTAGCTTCGTAGATGACAGATATATACTCACTTTCGACATCCACAGCAACGGTAAGCTTACACGCCTGCCTATAAAAGTCTGTTCCGAAGATGAGTGTCTGTGGGAGACGATAGATCTTTCCAAAAAGAGGCAGAGACTCGAACTCGACATAGAGCCTAAAAAGATCGTCGTAGATGAAAACTACGAAATTTTCAGGCGTCTTCAGCCTGCCGAAGTTCCTCCCGTCATCGCACGCATACTTGAAGGGGACGTTACCGTCGTCGTAGATCGTGCAGACAAAAAGCGCTTTTCAAAAATGTTGAGAGTATTCAAAAAGGTCGTATATGCAGACGAAGTGAAGTACGATACCCTCAAAAAAGAGGATATTCTTATACTCGGTGCAAACAACAGCTTTCTGAAGCAGATAGCCCTAGATTTCGAGATGGCGGGTGACACGAAAGTAGAAGTTTTCAAAAACCCCTTCAACAGATCGAAAGTGGTAGCGGTCTTCGAGAGTCGTAAACTCTCAAGAGCTATATTTTTCAAACTTAGACATCTTGGAAAATACTCCACCGTTGTCATGAAAAATGGCAAAATCCTCGAGAAGATAACGAAACCCTCCCAAAAAGGGGCGGTATTCAAAGTGCGCAGCGGCTCGTACGCTTTGAAACCAACACTTGATCCGCTAAATTCTATATATCCCGCGCTTTTGAATCAGAGAGTGCTCTTCGTAGGGGAGCAGCATACCAAATTTTCGAACCATCTAAACCAGCTCAAAATCATAAAGGCTCTGGTCGAATCGGGTAAAAAAGTGGCCATAGGGATGGAGATGTTCCAGGAGCCTTACCAGAAGTATCTTGACCAATTCATTGAGGGAAAAATAGATGAAAAGGAGATGCTGAGAAAAACGGAGTATTTCAAAAGGTGGAAATACAACTACCACTTCTACAGACCGATAATACTATATGCAAAAAAGCAGAAGCTCCCCATAGTCGCACTCAATATCGAAAGAGAGATAACCCAAAAGGTGGTACGTGAAGGGATCGACTCTTTGAATAGAAGAGAGAGAAGCAGAGTACCGGACTCCATAGACTTCTCAAACGAAGAGTACAAAGATGAACTTAGAATGATCTTTTCTAGCCATCAGTCGCAAATGTTCAAAAATTTCGACGAGTTTTTCTATGCGCAGCTTCTTTGGGATGAGACTATGGCGAAGAATGTCGTAAAGTACCTGAAAAAAAATACTGACCGCACTATGGTTGTACTGGCAGGAAACGGCCACGTTATGTTCGGATACGGCATACCCGACAGAGTAAAGAGACGAGGTATAAAAGATTACAAGATCGTCATAAACTCCATGAAGCCGAAGCCCGGTATCGCAGACTATCTGCTCTATCCTGAACCTATCGAGACCGAAAAAGAGAAGAAGATCGGAGTATATCTCGAAGGAGACGACGAGCTTAAAGTCGTCAAACTTGTAGAGAACTCGCCTGCAGTAAAAGGCGGCATAAAAAAGGGTGATGTTATCGTTGCGGTAGATGGCAATAGAGTCAACTCCATCCCCGATCTTAAACTGGAACTCTTCTTTGCGCCAAAAGATACGACAGTAACGGTTTTAAGAGGCTCAAAAGAGGTTAAAGTGCCCATCTCCTTCGAATCTGAGGATGAGAGCGGCAGAGAAAAGAGAGGAGCGCAAAAAGGGTTCAAGCACCCTTGATGGACCAGTAGAGAAAGAAGGTGGTCAATGCCAAAAGCAGCGTTAGAGCATCAAAAGGGTCGAAGCGAAAACCTCTGCCCTCAAAGAGGGGTACGCTTCGGCAAAATCTTTTTAAAATATGTTTGACAACCAGAACCCACCCCAACCCCAAAGCGAATCCTGCCAAAACGTCGCTTGCGTAATGTACTCCCAGATATATGCGGCTTATGCCGATAAACAGGGCCAAAACCGCTCCTGCCGTAAAAACTGCACCTTTTAAAAAAGGACCCTCGATCCTGCGTGCCAAAAGATAGAACAAAAGAGCGTAGAGGGTAATCGCCACTACGGCATGGGCACTCGGAAAGGAGTAACCGCTTTCGATATAGACGGCCATATCAGGCCTTTGGCGCTTAAACAGAGTTTTTAGAATATATACAAAAAGAAGAGATCCTATAAAGGAGAAAGAGAGAAATAGAGCCTCGAACCTCTCTTTGTGCCGTAAAAATAGTGCAATCGCCGCTATGAAGAATATGGTCAGGCTCTGCCACTTTCCAAGATATGTTATCCAAAACATAAGGTCTGTAAGAGCGGGACTTCGGCAACTCTCCGCCAAGGAGGCGATATAGCTATCGAAACCGGACAGAGACCACTTCATATTGCGACTCTCTTAGAGGTTCTCTGCAAAGAATCCTGGGCAAAAACTCCAAAAACAGTTTTCACCCATTCAACTCTATGGTAAATATAGCCCCCTTCTCGCCGTTACGCACCTTCAATTTACCTCCGCAATGCTCCTCTATGATTACCTTGCTCATATAGAGGCCTATACCTGTTCCATCTTCTTCTTTCGTAGAGAAATCCGGTTCGAAAATCTTTTCCAGAATATCGGGCGAAACTCCCCCTCCATTGTCCCTTACTTCAAGGTACCTGCCACTCTTGTCGCACCATGAGACTATCTCTATGCAAGGATTTTCGACACCTCTTTCACTCAAGACATCCTCCGCATTTTTAACGAGATTCAAAACCACCTGTTTCAACTCGTTCGGATAGCTTTTAAATCTGCATACGCCGTTAAAAGTGTAGGTTATATCGATGGAACGGTTCTTTGTCGATGTCTCTATGATCCCTTCGATACTCTCTACAATCTCTTTGAAAGATGTGATCTCTCTCTTTTTACCGCTTTTGAAAAAGGTCCTGAAATCTTCCACGGTTTCACTCATGTGCCGAACGTAAGAGACGATCTTGTCAAGCCCTTCAGCAACTATTTTTTTGTCACCATCACCCATTAGAAGCTTCAATTTCAAATCGGTTGCAGTCAGACTGATGACATTTAGCGGCTGTCTCCACTGATGTGCGATCATACTGGTCATCTCCCCCATCGTCGCCAATCTCGACTGCTCTATCATACGTTTCGACTGCTCCTCGTTTTTTCTAAGAGCCTCTCTCATCTCTTCGGATGCTATTTCAAGCGATCTGTCCAGAAGTTTCAAACTTTTGTCGTACCCTTCATAGGAGGATTCCACAAGTTTCAAGAACTCCTGAAACTTCTGTGGCGTAATCGACTCCGCCGACTCGATTTTGCACTTTTTAAGCTGTCTGGCAAGAAGTCTGTTTTTCGTCATCTGCACTTCTCCCAGATCCAAGTCAAGGTCATAGTCTGGTTCAAAAGATCGCATCTTCCGCTCTTTTGGGTAGATATTTCACCGTACGAGTAGAAGCCGACCATCTTGACGCTTTCGGGAAAGACCTCTCTGACAACCTCAAGCTCATCCTCGCTTCTTGGTCCGAGTATCAACCTTCTTCCGACACAGCTGACGGCTATAAGCAGAGCATCTTCCCCTTCATATCCATCCTGCTCTATCTTCAAAGCGGCCGACTCGGCTCCGGTTATCAGATTATCGAGGTTCGCCTTCATAAAAGAGGCGCTGCTTCCTTCTACAATATCTCCCGCAAAGGTTATGGAGCTTTCATCTTCGTTTACGGAAAGGATGGTTCTTACCTTAGGTTCGCTTTCGCCCTCTTTTACCTGAAGAGGAAAGAGGAGTCCGGAAGCGGGCAACTCTTTTGCATACTCTCCCAAATACTTCTTGTATAGATCCAAAGCCGGTTTTCCATCGAGCGTATAGAGGACATTCCCTTTGGATTTGGTTACGACTCTGTCGATACCGAAGCGGTCCCATCCACCCTGGGAGCCAAAACCTATCTGAAGCGATTCACCGTAAAAACCTACGGCGGTTACGCAGTTTTCTCTAAGCTCTCGATCGACTATGACCCAGGTCGACTCGAAGCGGTCGTCATCGCCCGCCAATGCGCCTGTAACAACGATATTTGAAGCTTCTGAGATAGAGCTGTTCAAACCCCTTGTCAGCTCCGAACCGTTTATATTCAAGCCGTCGCTAAGAGTGAATACCCCTTTTGGCAAATCCTCTCCGATGCAGAGCTCATCCATCAGGCTTGAACCGATTTTGAAAATATCGGACCCCTTATCAACCTTGCGTGACGCGACTCTTATTTTGGAGCACTCCAACTTCATAACGGTCACTACTACCGAACCTATATGAAGTTCATCTTCGAAAATTTCACCCGCAGTGGAACAACCTACTATATGTGCTTTCTCAAAAAGTCTAAAAAGTTGAGAAATCGGTTCGTAAACCACTCTTTTGTCTGAATCGGCAAAGATGATTACGACTGTATTTTCCGAATCAAGCGTTGCGTCAGGCTCTTTGTTCCAGCCGCTTTCCGGTAAGTAAATATGACTCTTTAAATGCAAATAAATCCTTATAAAAACTTCACAATATAACAGGCACTGACTAAAAGATGAGTTGTACTTTTTTGGAGTGGCAGTAGAGAGATCGCCAAACGAGTGCGATTTGCCTGCGGACGTCTGCAAAATCTCTAAAAACCGCTAACAGCTTCGCTACCCTAACGGGCAAGCGCGGTTTTTGGCCGATATTTTTTCGTCTCAAATTGCAAGTTTGACTCTCTATCTCCTGCCACTCTTCAATTTAATTACCATTTAGTTCTGGCCCATATCCATATAATGATATACCGCGTATACTAAAAAAAGGGTAATCCTCGGACTCGAAAATCGTAATACGGTAGATATATCGTCACTCCGCAAAATTTCTTAATATTTTATATCAAATTTCACCACTTTTGGTAAGAATCCTCTTCTGCAGCAGATGCATCGTCTCGTCAAATTTGTAGATCCATGGAGTGCCGGTCGGAATCTCCAACTTTACGATCTGCGACGGCGAAAGCCTCTCTATAGCCATCACCAAAGATCGAAGGGAGTTTCCATGGGCACTCACAAGTACAGTTTCACCCCGAGCAAGATGGGGAGCGATCGATTCGATAAAGTAGTTCAATGCCCTTCTTCTCGTATCTTTGAGCGATTCGCTTCTCGGCAAACAAGATGGGGCTATACCCTTATATTTAGGTTCATTTTCCGGAAGTCTCGGGTCACCATCCTCAAGAGGGGGAGGAGGCGTGTCGTACCCCCTTCTAACGGCAACGAACATCTCCTCCCCAACCTCTTTTTTTATTGCATCTTTGTTGTGCCTCTGCCAGGCACCGTAGTGTCTTTCGTTTAGCTTCCAGCTTTTGATAGAGTCTATATGCTCCCACTCCATCTCCTTCAAAACTATCTGGGCAGTATGAATAGCCCTTTTCAACCATGAAGTGAAACATATGTCCGGAAAAATCTCTTCTCGCATAAGAGCTTGGGCGGCACTCTTTGCCTCTTCTGTACCCTTTTGACTCAAGTCTATATCTGTCCATCCGGTGAAGAGGTTCTCTTTGTTGTAGAGACTCTCGCCGTGACGAAGCAGAATAAGAGTGGAACTTTTCAAAACAGCTCTTTCAATGTATATTGATTTTGCCTCTACCTATCTCTTCGAGGCTCTTTTTGGCTCTTTCTATCTCCTCTGGGCTACCATGCACAATGATAAGAATCTTCCCTTTTTTCAACTGTTCTTCGTAGTGGAGCGCTTCAGCCTTTTCGAGACTCATATCGGCAAACCACGCTGCAAGAGCGGAGGCACTACCGAATGTAGCTGCCCCGCCGATAAGACCCGCAAGAGAAGATATGATCGGACCGGCCGCTATCAGAGGTCCGAAACCGGGAACTACGGAAAAGAGTCCCCCCGCCAGAAGACCGAAAAGTCCGCCCCAGAAGGCTCCCTGCTTACCCCAAAAGAGAATGGCCTCGTTCTCCTTTTCGAGTTCGAAACTCTTCTCGGGAGTATCTTCCCCTTTTGCCAGTGCCGATATCTGCTCTTTTGTCAAACCGGCATCGAGAAGTCTCTTTATTGCCTCTTTGGCATCTTCATGCTTTTCGTAAACAGCGATCAAACTCTTTTTCATAATCAGGTACCTCCTTTTGAAATTACTTCATATGAGAAGCGATATGATCGGCCAGTTCAAGCAGTCTCTGAGAATAGCCGTATTCGTTGTCGTACCATGCCAGTACTTTCACCATTCTGCCGCCTATTACCAAAGTCGATAGTCCGTCTATTATGCAGGAGTGTCTGTTTCCGAGTATATCGGACGAAACAAGCTCCTCGGTAGAGAACTCCATAATTCCGGCAAGTTCTTCAGTAGAAGCTTTGACAAAAGCTTCGTTAAGCACTTCGACCGTAACTTCACTTTTCAAAAGTGCAACCACCTCCGTGATCGCCCCGTCTGGTACGGGTACACGAAGTGCCATAGCCTCCATTTTTCCTTCAAGTGCAGGGATAACTTCCACCGTAGCGACAGCCGCACCTGTAGTGGTCGGTATTATATTGATTGCGGCCGCTCTCCCACGTCTTCTCTTTTTCGCACGTTTATCTACCGTCGTCTGCGAAGAGGTATAGGCATGTGTCGTCGTTATCATAGCCTTTTCCACACCGAAACTCTCTTCAAGTACCTTCATTACGGGCGCCAGCGAATTGGTTGTACAGGAGGCGTTCGAAACCACATGATGCTTCTTGTCGTCATATTCCATATGGTTGACACCGAGGACGAATGTTTTGTCCACACCCTTGCCCGGTGCCGAAATGACAACTTTCTTCGCACCGGCTTCTAGGTGCAAAGCGGTACCCTCTCTTTGTGTAAAATGGCCGGTACACTCCAGAACTATATCGATCTCAAGCTCTCTCCATGGCAGTTCGAGCGGATTGTGAGAGCTTACTATCTTTATCTCATGACCGTCAATTAGAAGTTTTTCATTTCCGACAGTCTCTATCTTAAAATCTGCACGCCCATGTACGGAGTCGTACTTCAGCAGGTATGCGGCATCTTCTACGCTCGACGTGTTGGCAGCGACTATTTCGCAATTTTTCGGAAGCGAATGGATATAGTGCCTTAAAACCTGATTACCGATTCTGCCCAAACCGTTTATGGCAACTCTTTTTTTCATCGTCGTTCTCCTCTCTCTTTTTGAATCTCTTTCGAAATGGGAATATAGAACTTCTTCAGGTACTCCTTCATCATTCTCCTTGCACTGAAACGGGGAGAAATGGAGATCATCGACTCCTTCATCATCTTGACCCAGCCGGCCGGAACGTTTCTTTCATCGAGGTCGTAAAAGAGGGGTACGATCTTCTGCTCTATCGTATCGTAGAGAGCGGCTGCATCCGCATCATTGTCGGAAACTTCGCCTCCGAAAGCCCAGCCGTTCTTGCCGTTATACCCCTCCGGCCACCAGCCATCGAGCGAAGAGCAGTGTATCGTTCCGTTCATAGCGGCTTTCATACCGCTCGTTCCGCAAGCCTCCATCGGTATGAGCGGATTGTTGAGCCAAACGTCGCAGCCTCTTACCAGATATTTGGCCACACTCTCTCCATAATCCTCCACAAAGGCTATTCGCCCTCTAAAACGTGGGTCCTGAGCCGTCTTGAAGATATGCTGCAAAATCCTCTTTCCAGGGTTGTCGGAGGGGTGCGCTTTACCCGAAAAGATGATCTGTACAGGCCTTGCGAAGTTATTGACGATTTTTTCGAGTCTATTCAGATCGTGCAAAATCAGGTCGGGGCGTTTGTACTCGGTCATGCGTCTTGCAAAGCCTATCGTAAGAACATCCGGGTCGAGCATTACACCCTCGGCCATGGCCACAAGAGGGTCTATCCCCTCGTCAGCCCATTTCCGCCTCACTCTTTCGCGTATGAAGTTGACCATCCTTACCTTGTAGATATAGTGTATCTCCCATATTTTGCGATCATCCAGTTCATACAGCCTTGTCCACACATCATCGTTATCCTGCATATGGAGCCAATTCTCACCGAGAGTTCTGTCCAACTCTTCAAAGAGCTCGTCACCGACCCAGGTGGGGATGTGAACACCGTTTGTTATGTAGTCTATGGGTACTTTGGACGGTGTGTCATGGTCGAAAACAGATCTCCAAATCTCTCTTGTGACATCTCTGTGCTTTTTGCTGACCGCATTCCTAAATCCACACATCTTCAGACCAAGTACCGTCATATTGAAGCCCGACTTCGGTTTGTCCGGATTCATCCCGAACTCCATGAAACGCTCCTTGTCCATACCGAGCCGTTTCCAGTAATCTTCGAAATAGTGACTCATCATATCGAATCCATAAACGTCGGTGCCGGCCTGCAGAGGCGTATGGGTAGTAAATATGGAGCTCTTACGGACAGCCTCCACCGCTTCATCGAGAGTCATAGCTTCGTTTTCTATAAAGGCGCGCACCCTTTCAAAAAGGGCGAAAGCGGGATGACCTTCGTTAAGATGCAAAATGGAGTATTCGATGCCGAGCTCTTCAAGCACTCTGTACCCTCCAATTCCCAGGACTATCTGCTGTCTTAGACGCTGATTCATGTCCGGAGTGTAGAGTCTGGAGGATATCTCTCTATCCCAGGGATCGTTCCTCTTTATATCAGTATCTAGAAGGTAGAGGGTCACCCTTCCCACATTTATCTTCCAGACGGAGGCATATACGGGAGGGTCGATAAAAGGGACCTGTATAGTGAAGTAGTCACCATTTTTGTCCAATACCCTCTCGATAGGGGCGATGTCGCGGTTTATAGGTTCGTTGGTACCGTTTTGCCAACCGTCGCTTCCTATTATCTGACGCACATACCCCTGCGGGTACATAAACCCTATGCCCACCATCGGCAACCCCATATCGCTCGACTCTTTCAATATATCTCCGGCAAGAAAACCGAGACCCCCAGAATATATGGGAACGGAGTGGTGAAGGCCATATTCTGCACAGAAGTAGGCTATGGGCAGCGGCTCCTCTTCGGTATATACCGTTCTATCGGACATGTACTCTTTGAAAAGGGCATAGACATAGCGGTATTCACGCATGAAACTCTCGTTGGAAGTAAGCTTTTCCATCTCCTTATCCGGCACCCTTTTAAGCATCTCTATAGGGTTATGGCCACTCTCTTTCCAAAGATATGGGTTTAGGAGTCTGAAAAGATTTTTCCCCTTCGGGTTCCACGTCCACCATAGATTCAATGCGATCTCACCGAGCCCTTCGATCTTTTGCGGCAGCTTTGGTATGGCTATATTAGCGGAGGGATCTCTTTTCATGAATCACCACCGACAATTAAAAGTGCCTCTTCGACCGAAGCCCCTCTTACAGTTATGGCATAGATAGCGTCAGCCATCTTTACAGCCTCCTTCAACGGGCGTTGGTGAATATTCCTGCCGGTACCGTTTCCCCTACTTCCTCCAATATGTATCTGCTCATGCAGTTGGGCCAAAAAAGCGGT
>JALSPH010000173.1 GCA_026986055.1 Campylobacterales bacterium | reverse complement strand
GACAGAAAATCTCGATATTTTGCAAGGGATGGTCACAAGGCTTCTGCTTGAAGATGGCAGAGTCGCAGGCGTAAAAACGGAGCTTGGAGAGAGTTTTTTTGCAAAAAAGGTGATACTTACGACGGGAACTTTCTTAAACGGGGTAATCCATATAGGAGAGAACAAAATGGAGGCAGGCCGCGCCGGAGAGTTCGCCTCTACCGAGTTGGCTAACCACTTAAAAGAGCTTGGACTAAATATCGGGAGGCTTAAAACCGGCACATGCCCGAGAATAGAGGGAAGCACCATAGATTTTTCGAAGATGGAGCCTCAACCCGGCGACGAGCCTCCAAAACCCTTCAGCTTCCGTACCGACAGAGCCTCTTTCAACCCAAAACAGCTTCCATGCTTCATAGCCTACACGAACGAAAGAACCCATGAACTGATAGAGGGCAGCTTTCATCGAGCGCCGCTTTTTTCGGGGCAGATTGAAGGGGTCGGGCCGCGCTACTGCCCAAGTATAGAAGATAAGATAAACCGATTCAGGGACAAAGAGCGCCATCACCTTTTTATAGAGCCTCAGACGCTGGAGGCTACGGAGTACTATATAAACGGGATGAGCACATCTTTGCCGGTAGACATTCAGCATGAGATGATCCGCTCGGTCAAAGGGATGGAGAGTGCGAAGATCGTCCGCTACGGCTACGCTATAGAGTATGACTATGTGGACCCTACCGAACTGAAACATACGCTTGAGACAAAAAAACTCGAAGGGCTCTACCTTGCGGGCCAGATAAACGGAACGACAGGTTACGAAGAGGCGGCGGCACAGGGTTTGATGGCAGGTATAAACGCCGCTTTGGCCATTAAGGAGAAAGAGCCTTTCGTGCTAAGAAGAGATGAAGCCTATATAGGAGTGCTTATAGACGACCTTGTCACCAAGGGTACGAAAGAGCCCTACAGGATGTTCACGAGCCGTGCCGAGTTTCGGCTGATGCTAAGAGAAGACAACGCCGATTTGAGGCTCATGGGCTACGGCCACTCTTTCGGGCTTATAGACGAGTCGACCTATGCGAAGATGCTCAGGAAAAAGGAGCAGATAGCAAAAGGTATGGAACTTATGGAGAGCAGGTTCTTGACTCCCAGCAAAGAGTCTTTGAAGCTTTTGGAGTCTCTTGGAGTGCAGAAGATCTCCGACAAAACGCCTCTGAAGCTGATAGTCGGACGAGGGGAGTTTGGAAAAGAGCAGCTTGAAAAGCTTATTCCCGAAACTGCAAGTTTCAGCGACGAAGCGAAGGAGCAGCTTCTGATAAACGCCAAATACGACAAATATATAGAGCGCCAAAGAGAGCAGATAGAGAAGATGCACGAGATGCTCGAAGTTAAAATTCCGGAGGGGATGAGCTTTGCGAATGTTTCGGGCCTTAGCAACGAAATAAAGGAGAAGCTCGAGCTTTTCAAGCCACCCACGCTGCAGGCTGCCAGCCAGATAAGCGGTATGACGCCTGCCGCACTGGAGATACTGCACGTATATATCAAGATGGCTGAAAAGGGAAAGCTCAAAAACAGGGAGAGAGATTGAAACTGTACTACTACATAGACACTGGACATAGAGTGGGGCTCGACAGGCTCAGAAGAAGCGCACCGGTGGTAAAGGAGCTTCAGGATAGGGGCTTGGATGCGGTGATGCTTACAAACGACTTTCGTGCCGGAGAGTACGCAAAAGAGGAGTTCGGCATAAAAAGATACGTAAGCGTCGATCTTGTAAGAAATATCGCCAATATAGCCACTCCGGCCGATAGAGTCGTTCTAGATACCGACGACGTCAGCCGCTCTCTCGTTTCGGATATGGTCGACTACTACGGAAAGATCGTCCGCTTCAGCGACAGGCCCGGTGCAAAAGCTTTGGATGGAAGGGAGCTTCTGTTCTCCTCCATCAGCGAAGAGGAGGGTGTCGTAAAGTGCGATATAGTCGCTCCAAGGTACTTCGATGAGAGTGATCATACCCTGGGAAATGTCTACTTTTGGGGTGACGATGATTACGAGTGTGCTCTTGCAAGCCACCTTCAAGCTTTCGACGGTCTTGATATGGCGCTTCTTGAGGGGTACTACTTCTTTATGCAGTATGGAGACGAGCTTGAAAAGGGATTTGAAAAGATCTACGAGAGCGAGAGATACGATGAGGTATTAAAAGGCGCGAAGCGCTTTTTGACATCATCACCTCAAAGCGCTCTCGAGGCGCTTGCCGCAGGCTCGAAGCCGGTGTATATAGGAAAAGAGTCGACACCTCTTGTTTTGGGCGAAAAGTTGGCAAAATATGGTGTACCGGTACTTGAAAACTTCGAAAGAGAAACCATAGAGAGGGCTCTACACGAAAATACACAATATGCAGAGGAAGTTCTCGAACGAGATAGATATATTCAAGTTGCAGACAAGATAGCCGATTTTTTTGAAGCTCTGAACAACGGTAACTTCTACAGATAACTACTCATCTAAATCCCTTCTGTAGGGAGAGTTTTTCTCGTTATATTTCAAGCTGATAGCTCCCTTCATCCTGATTAACAACTACTACTTTTCTTTATATATTTATTACTCATAGAAAAAACAAATAAATAATATTGATATAACCCGTATGTATACAATCAAAAGAAACTAAAAACTATATAAATAAAACGAAAAAATTAAATCTTATATCTTATAAGATATATTTAATTTAAAATATATTAATATCCTTTCTGTGTTTATATAATATTTATAAACACTATTTCTTTTAAACTATTGTTTAGGAACAATATGCATTACAATAAACCTATTATACTGCTTTTAGGTGTTGGAGTATTGGTTTTTTCTATTCTGACTATCGTGTTCATGTTGAATGGCTCTGAAATAGAAGATGGCAAAATACCATTTAAACACGAAGAAACAACAGACCCTATTCCAAATTCAAATAGCCAGGTGCATCATATTGAAAAAAGGAATGGAGGCATTACCCGACAAAACTCTTTCTTAGAGACTTCCAACGTCACTCAGAATATTCCGAACTATAAAGATATCTTCAAAGAGCCTCAGGAAGAAAATTTGATTCAACGCATGGTGGATGATGAAATATTAAAAAAAGTCGATAAAGAGGCTGAAGCACTTATAGCGGAGGCCGAAAAGAGAATCAATGAGAAGCAAATAGTTTTGCCGCAAAAAATGATAACGGAGAAAGAAAAGAAGCGCTACACAGAGATTGAGAGAGAGATTGAACTTCTAAAAAAACAACTTGAAAGGCTGCATCAAGATGAAGAATAGAATTTCTGCATGGCTTACGGGTTTAGTATTTATAGTGATTATTAATACTCAGTATGCATCGGCTTATTCCGGTGATATGTTTAGCAACAGAGTGAGCAATCTGTCCGGTGAGCTATCTGTAGTACAGGGGGCTTTGATATACGATATTCCGCTTGATCTTCCGCCGGGAACAGCAGGCTTAAGACCACAATTGTCTCTTCAATACAACTCTAACAGCGGAAACGGTTATTTTGGACCGGGATGGAATATAACCGGCCAAAGCATGATCTACCGTTGTGGTTCAAACTTAGCTATCGACAATACCGTACGGGGAGTGAGAAAAGATCCGCAAGATAATATATGTTTGGATGGCGAAAGACTGGTTCCAATAAAAGGAAATAAATGGCAACCTGGTTCAGAGTATAGAACGAGAGTGGACTCCTTCTCGAAAATTGTTTATGACGGTTCAAAGTTCAAAGTATGGACAAAATCGGGTGAAATCAAAGAGTATATAAAGAGAATTGATACATGGTATCTTTCTAAAATAAGCGACAGGTTCAATAATTCTATAAGATACGAATACATAGTGAATTCGACATTTGGGCAAGAAGAGGTTTTTCTAAAAAAGATTATCTATTCGGACATTGAAGTTGTTTTTAACTACGAAGACAGGCCAGACTCTTTCAGTAAATATTTTGTTGGCAGGAAAAATATAACAAAAAGAGTGAAAGCAATAAGTATTCAAAATGGCGAGGAGATACTTCGTGTTTACAAACTTGCATATACAAATAGGGGTGTGTCAAATATTTCTGTTTTGAGTTCTTTGACTGAATGCAGCGGAGGAGTATGCCTAAATCCTCTAATATTTACATCTAGGCCGATCGACGAAAAGTTCAAAGATCCAGAAACCATCTCTTCTACAACCGGATTTGGGAAAAATGGCGGATGGGATTTGAAAAACAACCCAAGAATGCTTGCCGATGTCAACGGCGACGGACTGGCAGATATTGTAGGGTTTAAAAATGATGGCGTTTATATATCATACAATAAAGGAGGTAAAAACTTCTCACCTCCAAAGCGGGTTTTGACAGCCTTTGGAAACAACCGGAATGCCGGAGGATGGCAAATATACGAAAAAACTACGTTTGAAAAACGAAAAATAAGCGATCGTCGCATGGCGGATATGAATGGTGACGGTTTGATGGATATCGTCGGCGTAAAAAGAGACGGTCTTTATATTTCCTTCAACAGAGGGGATGGGACTTTTGATAACCCCATGCATTTTCTTCATAACGAATTCAAAAGTATATTTAAAATCTCCGATTTCAAAAAAAATCCTGTCTATTTTATGGATATGAATCATGATGCATTAACCGATATCATTATTTACTCCCAGACTAAAACGTATATTATTTACAACTCAGTTTCAGGAATAGATTTTCGTAACAGGAGTGAAATAAGAAGCAAATACAGCTCTGCCCAAGGCTTGATTTCAGATATGAATGCCGACGGTCTTCTCGATCTCTTTGCTATCCATGATGAATATAAATACAAATACGGAACCATTAATAGAACCCATATCCAAAATGCAGCTATCGCATTTTCTTCCGAAAAAGAGAAATTTAACCCATTTTGGGAAGTTATGATGAATGGCTGGGAACTGCTTTTGACGGCTGATATGGACGGTGACGGTTTGAATAATCTAGTTGCCTTCAGAAAGGATGGGGTATATATAGCCAATGGAGCCTCTAATCCGGCAACGTTGGCCGTTAAAGCTTTCGGGAGTAATACAGGATGGAGCAGTTCCAAACATCCAAGAATGCTTTGGGATATAAACTCCGATGGTCTTACCGATATTGTAGGTTTTGGCAATAAAGGTGTTTACGCCGCTTTTAATACCGGGAAGGGAGGGTTTACGGCACTCAAAAAAATATCATCCGGGTTTGGAGCCTCGGATGGCTGGAAACTGGAAGAGAATCCGAGAATGTTTGCCGATATTGACGGTGACGGACTTGCAGATATTGTAGGATTTTCAAACTCCGGTCTGACCGTAGCGTTCAAAACTCCTGGAACAAACAAAATTACATCCATTCAAGACTCTTTCGGCAACAGAATAGAGATCTCATACGGTCGCCTGACGGATCCTCTCGTCTACAAAAAAGGAAATTCTGCGAGATACCCTATGCTTGATGTGCAGTTTCCTTTGGAGGTAGTGAAGTCTGTAAAAACACCTGCTCCCAGCGGAAATAGCACCACTACGCTATACAAATACGAAGATTTGAAATTCAGCGCTCAAGGAATCGGATCTCTCGGATTTGGAAAGATAACTGTAGAAAATATTGAAAGCGGACTGAAAACCGTTACGGAATATGATCAGACACCGCCTTTTACAGGCTTAATAAAAAAGATCGATACTTATTTGAATGATGAGCAACTTTCTTCAACACATAATTTATATAAATCGCAATTTGTCGACGGAATTTACAAAGTTTGGCAAAAAAAACAGACTTCGACAACATATGAGAATGGTGAGGTACTGAAAAGTGTCACTACAGACTATAGTGATATAGACGAATATGGAAATATCCAAATAACAAAAATAGAAACGATCGATAATGTAAATAACAGCACATTTACCGAAACAGTTCATAATAGCTTCGAAAACGATCCTTCCGACTGGACTCTTTCACGTCTTGTCAGATCTACTGTTACAAAGAGAGCCAATGGTCAAACCGTAACTAAAACATCCTCTTTTTCTTATGATGATCGTACCGGTATTTTACTCAGTGAGACCATAGAGCCTGAAGGCAACAAGTGGGTGAAGAAAATTTATCAATATGACAGTAGAGGAAACCGTATAAAAGAGATTGTTGCAGGTGCCGATATTGTGCAACGAGTGACAACATTTTCTTATGATACGAAAGGGAAATTTGCAGTTAAAATAACCAATCCTCTAGGACATATTGAAAGGCGTACATTCGATATATACGGAAATATGACTTCCTTGACCGGTCCAAATGGATTGACAACGAAATGGAGATATGATCGTTTCGGGAAAAAGATAGAAGAGATTAGACCGGACGGTACCAAAACATTATATGTTTACTCATTCGATTCATCGGCTCCGAAAAGTTATTATAAAGTTTTGGTAAAAACCGACGGTGCACCGATGGCGGCAACATATTTTAATAGATTGGAGAAAAAGGTTAGAACGGAAACGGTCTCCTTTGACGGGAGAAAAGTATACAAAGACTACTATTATGATGCCTTTGGTAACATAATTAAGCAGTCCAATCCATATTTTGCCGGCACTACTCCAAGATATAGATATGTCTCATTTGATAAATACGGTCGTCCTATAAAGATAGATACTCCTGCAAGTGACGGCAGACGTGCTATTGAAACCATTGATTACCACGGCTTTACGACAATTACTACAAATGCCAAAGGACAGACCAAAACCGTACATAAAAATGCTCTTGATCAAGTTTTATATATTGAGCAGGAAGAGGGGGCTACTTTAAGTTATGAGTACGATGCCGACGGCAACATAATACGTACTGAAGATGCCAATGGAAACGCTATAGAAGCTGCCTACGATATTTTTGGAAATAAAGTATACCAAAGCGATCCGGACTTGGGGGTGTGGCGCTACAGCTACAACAGTCTCGGAGAGCTTGTCGGCCAGATAGATGCAAAAGGTCAGAAACGAACGTTTGCTTACGACCTTTTGGGGCGAAAAGTCAAGGAGAGTGACGGCTCAGGTACAACCATATGGACATACGACATAAACTTCAAAGGCAATCTATACAAAGAGAGCAAAGGGACGTTTAGCCGACTTTACAGTTATGATCGCTATGGAAGGTTAGTTTCAAAAACCGTCAAAACAGGTACAAAAAGTTTTACTGAAAAGATTGCATACGACTCTTACGGAAGGGTAGATTCAAAAACTCTGCCAAACAACTTTGTCATCAAAAACGACTACAATGCTCATGGTTATCTTTCTGCCGTAAAGTCGCCGAAAACTCAGATAAAAGACTTTGACCCGGATCATTTCAAAAATCTTATCGAGAAACTACTGATCAAAGCAGCCGAATATGAGAGTAGATGGAAAGAGCACTCCAAAAAAGCTCGGGAGTATTACCTAAAGGCCGATAAGTACCGCAGAATCGCAGAGCGGTACAAAAGAGAGAGTGCCTATTTTTCCGATGTCGCCTCCAAGCTGGAGAGATCTGCAATGTTGCACGAAAAAAATGCAAAAAGATTTAAGCAGCTCGCTGATTATTACAGTCAAGTTGCCGAAAATTATCTCAAAAAAGCATCAAGAAGCAGCTGGTGGGGTAAATGGTTTTACAAATATATAGCATACATTTATTCATATGTAAGCAATAGATGTGAAGCTATAGCAAAAAGAGAACTGAGATTAACAACTAAATATTATGATGCAAAAAACAAGTCTGAAACCGCTCTGAAAAACATGGAGTACTATCTGAATTTGGCTAAAAATACTCTATCTAAAGCAAAAAAGTATAATGAGATTGCCAGAAATTTCGAACAGAAATATTATGATGCATCTCAGGGTCTAAAAAGTTTAAGCGGTGCCGCACTCGACAAGGAGTACAACTACTTCTACAAAGTTATAGAGGTAGATGCCGCAGGGCATGTCACATCGTATCTGTCGGGCAACGGTCTGATAACGAAAAACATTTATGATAATGCTGCCGGCACACTAAAGCGTATCACTACTATGTATGCCGACAGTGATGAATATGTGAGGGATTTGGAGTTTGATTATGATCTGCTCGACAATGTAACCTACCGTGTAGACAGAAAACTGGGGGTAAACCAACTATTTCGATACGACCGTCTCAACCGCCTGACCAGTGCGCTTATAGACAACAGGGGTAAAATTACAAGATTGACTTACGCTTACGACGCGCTCGGAAATATGACTTACAAGTCAGATGTCGGAACCTATACTTATGACACTCAACATCCTCACAGGGTTGTTCAGGCTGGAAAAAAACGTTTCTCTTATGATGCCAATGGAAATATGGTCAACAACAACGGTATAAAAATCTCCTACACATCGTTCAACAAGCCTGAAACCATCAAGACAAACAGCGATACAATAACTTTTTTCTATGATGCAGACAAGAAACGCTACAAAAAAGAGACGAGAAGCTATACTACATTCTATCTCGATAAATCATACGAAGAAAAAGTTTATAAAAATAGAGGAGATATAGAGAGAAGATATTTTATTTATGCAGGTGGTCAGGTAGTAAGTATCTATACCGATACATATAGAAACGGCATATGGTCTCCATCTACAAAATATCTCCATTATGATTCATTGGGTTCGGTAGATACTATTACAAACAATCTTGGCATAATAGAGGCAAGATATGCCTACAAGCCTTTCGGACAAAAGCTAAATCTGGACAAAGATGGAAATCCGACTACAAAGACCTCCGTTACGAACAGAGGGTATACCGGTCATGAGCATATAGAAGAGACCGGCTTCATACACATGAATGCCCGTCTTTACGATCCTGTTATTGCCAGGTTTTTAAGTGCCGACACAATGATACCGCACATTTACGACTCACAGAGTTTCAACCGTTACAGTTACGTCAGGAATAATCCGCTAAAATATACCGATCCGACGGGTCATTTCGGCATAGGTTCTCTGTTTAAGCCGTTTCAAAATCTGATGAGTTTCGTTTCAAGCCATCTGGATGTGATTGTTGCAACGGCCATAACATTGGCGACAGCCGGAAGCGCCAATGCATTTTTCCTGAATGCTTTCGGAGGAAATGCATTTGCAGCGACCGTAGCAACGGGAGCTTATGTAGGGGCGGTATCGAACGTTTTAATGACAGGATCCTTTGACGGGGCGCTGCAGGGAGCCTTTTACGGAATGCTGAGTGCAGGTATGGCATACGGCATAGGCGAGATATTCGGCCACGGAAGGAGTTTTTTCCAAAGTAGAGGAGACTTGGGTGCAGCTTCTTTCAAATCCCTTGCCCACGGTGTAAGCCGTGCTTTGATAGCCAAAGCTCAGAACCAAAGAGCGAAGGCGGCTTTCTGGAGCGGTTTTGTCACAAGCGGCTTCAGTGTCGGAACGAAAGGTTACGGCGGAGTGACGGGGCGCACTCTCATAATGGCGACGGTGGGAGGCACAGTGAGTTCCATAACTGGCGGAAAGTTCGCAAACGGTGCGGTGAGCGGGGCGTTCGTGCATCTGTTCAATGATGAGTATGAAAGACTTTTTTATGAAAAGAGAGCTTTTGGAGATCCTGTGCAAAAGGCGAAAGCATCGGAAGATGCTGCAAATGTTTTCGGATTTATTTCAGCTTTTGCATCAAATCCTACAATTAAAACATTGGCAACTGGCGGATCTGCAATTTGTACGGTCAACAAGCATTTTCTTCTTCTTGAAGGAGGAAAGTTTGAACCATCGGATGCTCTTTTGGACGGAGTAATGACTTTAATGCCTATGCCGACAGAGACCCAGGATTTTATAGTTGATTTTACAGTTAGTGAAATATACAATGAGATGAGAGACAGGTAGAGATGCTTGCTTTTCTAAAAAGAAATATCATCACGCTAATCCCTTTTGGTTGGAGTATAGCACTCTTTACCGGTCATGATATACCACGTATAGGCGTAGTTATAGAAGCGTCAAAAGAAAATGCGATTTTTTATCTTGTCGTGGCGATATTGTTACTTATTTTTACAGAATGGCAACATAAGTACAATAAAAAGGAAAATCCGATAGAAAAAAAAGATAGGAGTGAAAGTATAGTATGCGTAAGCATAAATCTTGTATCGACACTATTTGTAATTATTCATTTTACCGGGATCTATATGA
>JALSPH010000172.1 GCA_026986055.1 Campylobacterales bacterium | reverse complement strand
GCCTGCTCCGCACGCAGACGCAGATGCTCCATCTCCAGCAGGAAGGGTTTGAGCTTTCTGTTGACCATTTTGCCGATCCTCTCTTCGTCAACCGCCGACGGCTCACTTTGTACCATACTCTCATCCGTAGCGCTTTTCATACCCTCAATCTCTTTGTGAAGCTTGTAGAGCTCACGATTGAGAGCCTCTATGCCGGCCTCCATCATCGCTATTTTCCGGGATGTCTCCCTATCTTTCAGAGCCGTATAGATAACCATTATAAGCATCGCCGCTGCAAGCGCACCGACTATCAGAACCGTTTCGTTCACTTTCTTTTCATCTCCCGTATCATTATACGCTCACGTGCGGTAACGTAGCTGTTCCACTCTTTAATGTCCCGCTCGTGCATTCGCACGATCTTCGCCACTCTGCTGTCTAGCGCCTCAAACCATATTGCTACATCTCTTTTGGGAAATACCGGCATCGCTATACGCCCGTAGTAGCGCTCGCTTTTTTGAAGGAGCGGCTCTTTGAGCCTGAAGTGCTCGAAACCTATAGCCTCTATCTCTGCATGCATAGAGAGAGGAATCCTTTTGGGCTCTTCGTTTTTCACTATCTGGGTAAGCTGATCTACCTTTCGGTGAAGCTCTACCAGAAGATTCAAAAGCACCGGGTCGGTCTCTTTCGTTTCACCGCGCGCCTTCGCAATTTTTAGCCACTGGCCTATCGGGTCGTCATCGCTCTCGCTGAGGCTTTGATACTCTCTTTCGAACTCCTCTGCGCCACTCTTTGCAAAATCGAAATCTATCTCCAAAGGCGCCGTGACAAGTCTTATACTCATGAAGCTATCCTGTCGATCACTATAAGAGCCAAAAAGATAAATCCGAGGTATCCGTTTACCGTGAAGAAGGCTCTATCTATTTTTTTGAAATCTTTGCTTACAAGTTTATGCTCGTAGTAGAGCATACCCGCCGAAACGACCACCGCAACCCATGCAAAAAAGCCGAGCTCCGCAGCGGCTGCAAAGAAAGCCCAAAAGAGAATCGCAGTACCATGAAAGATGCGCGCAATAAACATCGTGCATTCACTTCCGAGCTTCGACGGAATCGAGTGAAGACCAACCTCCTTGTCGAACTCCATATCCTGCAAAGAGTAGAGAAGGTCAAACCCCGCAACCCAGAACATTACACCTACGGCGAGCAAAAGGGACCACATCGTTATCGCACCCTCTACCGCAACCACCCCGGCCACGGGAGCCAGGCCGAGGGAGAGCCCGAGCACCAGATGGGCCATCTGAGAAAAGCGCTTGAAGTAGGAGTATCCTCCAAGAATAGCCAGTATCGGAAAAGAGAGAGCGAAAGCGAGAGAGTTTATGGCGTATGCGGTCACTATGAAGATCAAAGCGTTCAAGAGTATCAAAAGGCGCATCTGCGTAGGCGAGAAGCGGCCATCTACACTGGGGCGGTTTTTCGTTCGCGGGTTCAGAGCATCTATATCTCTGTCGAGGTATCTGTTTACAAGCATGGCGAAGTTTCTGGCACTCACTGCGGCAACTATGCCAAGAAGAAGCAGACGCCACCCGAACCACCCGTCGGCGGAGACGATCATGGCTATGAATATAAACGGCAGAGAAAAAACGGAGTGTTGGAACATTATAAGTTCGTTGAAATCTCTATACCACTTCGCTATCGACAACTTTCGCACCTTTTTGGCTATTACCGCACCGACTAATAACCTTTATCTTTGATGCCGCGGTTTCGTTCATAGGCAAGGCGGATTTTTGCAGGACTAGCCGTAGCTAATTCAAGAAAATCCAACGCAGTCATATGGGTGAAAGCGCTGCACCCTTCGGGGAGAACGAGAAAATTAAGGTTATTAGTCGGTGCGGTAATTAAATTTTATCATAAAACCTCTGTGGCGATACTTTGTTTTGCAACTGGTGGTATAATTTGGCCATGAAAACAGTTGCCATACTCGGACCCACCGCTTCGGGAAAGAGCGATCTTGCCATAAGAGTGGCCAAAGAGGTCGGCGGAGTCATACTCTCTCTCGATTCGCTCTCGATTTACAAAGAGATCGACATCGCCTCCGCAAAACCATCTTTGAAAGAGCGTGAGGGGGTAAAACACTTCGGTATAGATCTCATAAACGTGAACGAGCCCTTCAATGTCGCTATCTACGCAAATCTCTTCGAGGAGGCAAAGGAGTATGCAAAAAAAGCGAACTCCCCTCTTATAATTGTAGGCGGAACGGGCTTCTACCTAAAGATACTTTTAGAGGGTATCTCGGAGCTGCCGACACCGGACGATAGAACCGTTCAAGAAGTCGCAAGAGTGTTGAAAGATCTTCCATCGGCCTACAAAAAGCTTAACGAACTGGATAGCGAATATGCAAAGAGGATCTCACCGTCGGACAGATACAGAATAGAAAAAGGGCTTTTGATATACCATCTTACCTCAAAAACACCGACCGACTATTTTAAAGAGAATCCTCCTCTCCCG
>JALSPH010000171.1 GCA_026986055.1 Campylobacterales bacterium | reverse complement strand
TATTGAAGGCTAAGGTTATCGAGTAACGCTTAGATTTTTATTCTCCGACTCGCTTGGGGCTTCATCCTCTTTTTTGCTTCTCGCCTGAAGCTCTGCCGGCAGCGGCTTTTGCGATGTCAAAGCTTCGCTGTATCGCTTCCCCTCCATTATGGCATCGAGAAGCTGCCCGGAGGGTGAGCCGTCGGAGGCTACGACGGTAATGCTAAGAATAGGCACCAATGCCTGTGCGCATACGGCGGCCCTTTTCGTTACCTCTTTCGATTTGTCGCTGTACTCTTCGTAACTTCTCCCCTCCGTGTGCTGAATACGCCTGATGATAGCGTTGTATTCTTGCATGAATATATCGAAGGTTTCCAAGATATCTCTAAATTCCAAAAGCTCTTTTTCCAGAGATTTCATACCGTTTAGGTAACTCTCTTTTAGCTCTTTGTAGCTCATCGCATCGGTATGGCACTTTTGGGCTTTGGAGAGATTTTTACCCGAATTTTTGGCCATCATGACCGACCAGGTTATAAGAGCCGCAGCGAAAGCAGCTACGCCGAGTGCTACTCCGCCGAGAAGCGGGGATGCGGAAGGGTAATCGAAAGCGCCTCCTCCGATCCATCTCAACAACTTTTCGATAACCTCTTTGGAGCCCAGGCTTTGCAGTTCAAAAGATGTCCCTGTACCCACCATGGCTGTGACGACAGCTATTATGAGGGTGGTTAGAGCGGCGGTAAAAGCGGCCAGTGCAGCGGGAATTTTCCCTCGTGTAGCCCCCGTAATAGTGACAGGCTCCACGCTTTTCAAACGATCTGTCAGTTCATGGATATGGCCGGAGTATGGACGCTCCGGTATATCTGCCATCTCTATCGGTTCGACGCCCTTTATCGTTGAATAGAGGTCGTGAAATCTTTTAAGGGTCTTTCTTGCAAGGTGGTTTTTGAGAGTATCTGTATCCGAAAGGAGTTTCTCGACTCTCTGCAGCTCTATGTCGCACTTCTCGTCGATCTCTTCGACGGCCCGCTTAGCCTCATCTATCAGATCTTCGGCCTTTTTCTGTTTTTTCATTGTAGAAAACATAATCTGCTCCTAATATCTATCTTTCATAGCCGCTCTCGCTTCCCTGTCGGCCATCTTTCTCTTTAGGGTCTCTCTTTTGTCGTGTTTAGTTTTGCCTTTCGCGAGGGCGATTTGCAGTTTCGCTCTGTTTCTTTCGTTGAAGTAGAGCATCAGCGGAACGATAGCCAAGCCCTCCTGCTTCACTCTGCCGTACCATTTGTCGATCTGCTTTCTATGCAGCAGCAGACGTCTTGGGCGCTTTTCGTCAGGCTTGTAGTGGGGGTTGGTGCTCTCGAGCAAGGTTATATGCATCCCGAAAACCCAAGCTTCCCCTTTGACGATTCGTACGTAGCTGTCTTTAAGGTTTACCCTTCCCATTCGTATCGATTTAACTTCGCTTCCAAGCAGCTCGATTCCAGCTTCGAGTTTTTCCAAAATCTCATATTCGTGAAAGGCTTTTTTGTTTCTCGCTACTATCTTTATCGACATCTCTCCTCTTTTAAACTAAATTTTTTCAAAAAATGTGCTGCCGCTGCCGCTGAAGAAACGGTTTTTTGCGGCATACTTTTCAAGGTTCGGGTATAGCGACAAGGAGGGAGCGAAAAGGTCGTTGGCTTCAATGGGCGAAAGCTCATCCAGGAGCGTTTCGCTCGGCATATTCAGCCACTCTTTTGCCGCATCTTTTGAAACTTTGTCGAAAAAGTTCTCTCTAAAGGCTCTATAGACGGCACCAGTGTCGCACTGTACGGGCGGAGTCGTAAGATGCAGACTCAAAGGCTCCTCTTTGAAGGGCTCTATCTTTTCGCCGATGCCCTCCACATTCGCGCTTCTATATCCATAAACGAAGAATGGAACATCGGCCCCTATCTTTTCTGCTATAAGCGCCAGGCTCTCTTTAGAGATCCCAAGGTCGCACACTTCGTTGCAAAGATTCAAAAAAGCGGCTGCATCGGAGCTTCCTCCGCCCAGCCCCGCTCCTTGAGGGATCGACTTTTCAACCACCACTGCATACTCTTTGAAAAAGTTGGAAATTTGCGGCTTCTTCTCTTCCAAGAGCTTGAACGCTGCAACCAAAGTGTTGTTTTTGGGCAAGGAGGTGTTGCAAAAAAGTTCGAAGTCATCGCTTTTTTTGCCCTTTTTGACGAACTTGACTATGTCGTACAGCGACTCTACAAGCATGAAACGGGAGCGTAGCTCATGGTAGGATCCTCTAGCCCCCGTAATTTTCAGAAATATATTGACTTTTGCCGGAGCGTGGCGGATCATGATTTTGTAAGCCTCTCCTTCAGACTCTCAAGAAGCTGCTGCGGCGTCTCTTTTGACGCCTTTTTGTTCTCTTCGCTTACTGCCAAAAAGAGCTCCTCTCTGAGTATCGTGACATCGTTTGGCGCCTCTATCCCTATACGCACTCCATATTTGTCGCACGAGATGATTTTGATGACTATCT
>JALSPH010000170.1 GCA_026986055.1 Campylobacterales bacterium | reverse complement strand
TTTATGCCAAGTTTCCACGCCTCCGTATATATTTCGTGGAGGTAGCGTCCGCTCGCTTTGTCCAGTGACATAAATATATTCAGGCTCTGCCCCTGGTCTATCCACTTCTGTCGCACCGCCGCGGCTCTTACCAAAACCTTCTGGTCAAGCTCGAAAGCGGGCGTGTAGTACTCCCAGGTATCGGGGCTCAGGTTAGGAACTACGACCGGTATGAGGCCGCTTAAGTTCTCCTCGAACCATTTTCTTTTGTAAACCGGTTCTATCGTCTGTGTCGTGCCTACCAGTATGGAGATGGAGCTTGTCGGCGCTATAGCCATCAAGTAGCCGTTTCTCATGCCGTCCTCTTTCACCTTTTTGCGAAGCTCCTCCCAGTCGTACGTGTAGCCGAAAAGGCCGCCTCTGTCCGTAAGTGCCAAAGCGTTGGGATTGGCGTTGTCTATGGGCAAAATCCCTCTGCTCCATTTCGAGCCTTCGAAGTCTGGATACGCCCCCTTTTCTATGGCGAGGTTGGATGAGGCTCTTATGGCGTTGTAGCTTATCATCTCCATAACTTCATCTATCGTGTTAAGGTGTTCGCTGCTTCCCCACTTCAGCCTCTTCTCCGCTACCATCTGCGCCTCTCCCATCACTCCGAGCCCTATGGCTCTGGAGCGCTCGTTGGTCTTTTTAACCTTCTCGAGCGGGTAGAAGTTCAGATCTATGACATTGTCGAGCATTCGTACCGCAATGGGAACGACCCTCTCTATATCCTCTTTCGTGTTTATTTTGGAGAGGTTGATGCTGGCGAGGTTGCAGACTGCCGTCTTTCCATCTTCTCCTACCTTCTCCACTATGTATATATCTTTGCCGCCTATCGAGTCGAGAGCGGTTATCTTTTTTGCCTTTTTCGTAATACCGCTGTCAACGGTGACATCCTCCTCCTCTTCATAGTGAGCTATGGTGCCATCCGTAAACTTCACCTGCACTTTGTAGTGGTTAGGTTCGGTGTTTTGAAATATTTCGGTGCAGAGGTTGGAGCTTCTGATGATCCCTACATGGTCGTTGGGGTTTATGCGGTTGGCCGTATCTTTGAAACATAGGAAGGGGTTGCCCACTTCGAAGTAGCTCATCAGGATCTTTCGCCACAACTCTTTGGCTTTCACCCTCTCTTTCAAGATGTCGGGGTCTCTTTCGTACTCTTCGTACCTCTTTTCGAACTCCTCCCCGTAGAGGTCGGTCAAGTCCGCCGTCTCGTACGGGTCGAAGAGTGTCCAAACCCCGTCTTCGGCGACTCTCTTCATGAAAAGATCGTTTATCCAGAGGGCGGGAAAGAGGTCGTGCGCCCGTCTGCGCTCCTCTCCTGAGTTCTTTTTGAGGTCTATGAAATCCCAGATGTCGATATGCCACGGCTCTATGTATACCGCTATAGCACCCTTTCTTGTTCCAAGCTGATCGACGGCTATCGCAATATCGTTGGTTATCTTCAGAAACGGGACTATTCCCCCTGCGGCGTTTTTGTGGCTATCTATGTAGCTTCCCATGCCGCGCACTTTGCTCCAGTCCCAGCCTATTCCACCGCCGAACTTGCTAAGCAGTGCCATCTCTTTGTATGCGTCGAAAATCCCCTCTATTTTGTCCGGTGTACTTCCTATGTAGCATGAAGAGAGCTGATGCCTCGGGGTCCTGGCATTGGAGAGCGTAGGGGTGGCGACCATCACTTCGAATTTGCTGATGACGTCGTAGAACTTCTTCGCCCACTCCTGGCAATTTAGCTCGTTTTGCGCCAAAAACATAGCCACTGCCATGAAAAGGTGCTGGGGCAGCTCTATCGGGTTGTTCTCTCTATCTTTGAGCAGATACCTGTCGTAAAGTGTTCTTATGCCGAGGTATGTAAACTGAAGATCGCGCTCCGGCTTTATGTAACTGTTCAAATCGTCGAGGTCATACTTCTCTTTTAGCCCAAGTACCAAGCGCCCTTCAGCTTCACCCTTCTCGAAATAGTCTCTAAGATGACAATACCCAGTAAAGCCGTTAACTTTATGGTAGAGGTCGTAGAGAAAGAGCCTCGCTGCGACGAATGTCCAGTTCGGTCTATCTATGTCAATCTTGTCAACGGCCGTTTTGATCAGCGTAAGCTGGATCTCTTCCGTCGTAATCTTGTCGCGAAACTGAATCTTGGCGTCAACTTCCAGTTCACTCTGGCTTACGCCCTCCAGCCCCTCTACGGCGGCTGAGGTGTATTTTTGAATTTTGGTAATGTCAAGCGGCTCGGCTCTGCCGTTTCGCTTTATGACCGTCATCACTCCCATCGGCATACTGGCACCCTCCCCTTCTCTTTATTTGTCAAATACTCTTGCGAATATCTTGTCAACGTTTTTTGTGTAGTACGAGTAGTCGAAACACTCTCTTATCTCCTCTTCGCTCAGCTTGGCTCTCAGTTCATCGTCTGCGAGCAGATACTGCAGGTAGAGGCTCTCTCCTTTTTCATTCAGTGCAGGCTTGCCTTTCTGCAGGTCTTCCCACACTTTCATAGCGTTGCGTTGAACTATCTTGTAGGCATCCTCTCTTGTAACACCCTTTTTGGGCAACTCAAGCAGGACTCTTTGTGAAAATACCAGCCCGCCTGTAAGGTTCAGATTTTTCATCATGTTTTCAGGATATACGACAAGTTTGTCAAGGAGTCCGTCAAGGCGCATCAGCATGAAGTCTGCGGTTATGAAGCCGTCGGGCAGTATGAATCGCTCTACCGAACTGTGGCTGATGTCTCTTTCGTGCCAAAGCGCTACATTCTCCATGGCAGGTATGCAGTAGCTTCTGACCATTCGCGCAAGGCCTGTAAGGTTTTCGCTCAAAACAGGGTTTCTTTTGTGTGGCATAGCCGAACTCCCCTTTTGACCTTTGTGAAAATACTCTTCGCACTCGTAAACTTCCGTTCTCTGGAAGTGTCTTATATTTACCGCGATCTTCTCCACCGTCGATGCGAGCAGTGCCAAAGAGCTCATGAGTCTTGCGTATCTGTCGCGTTGAACGACCTGGTTGGAGACAGGAGCCGGTTTCAGGCCCAACTCTTCGCACACATACTCCTCGAGCTCCATAGGTGCATGAGCGAAGTTGCCCATAGCGCCGCTCACTTTGCCGACATTTATAACCTCATATGTCTCTTCGAGATTTTTAAGATGTCTTTTCATCTCGTCGTACCAGATGGCAAGCACAAGGCCGAAGGTTATAGGTTCCCCATGGATACCGTGGCTTCTTCCTACCATAAGAGTCATCTTGTGCTCCATGGCCCGCCGCTTTATCGTCTCCATAACTTTTTTTACATCTTCTATGATGAGTTTGAGGCTGTCGCGCATCTGCAGTGCAACGGCCGTATCTATCGTGTCGGAGCTTGTCATCCCGTAGTGGACCCACCTGCTCTCTTCACCAAGGCTCTCTGCTACCGACGTCAAAAAGGCTATGACGTCGTGTCTTGTCTCTTTCTCTATCTCGTCGATTCTCTCAACGCTGAAAGATGCATTCTCTTCTATCTTTTTTGCATCCTCATCCGGTATGAGCCCTAGTCTGTTCCAGGCTTTCACCGCAGCTATCTCGACGTCAAGCCACGCCTGATATTTGGCTTGCATTGTCCATTTCGATTTCATCTCTTCACGGGCATACCGTTCTACCATCACTATCCTTTTGGAGTATAATTCGATTTTGAAGTAATCAAGATTTTAGTGAATATTGTGTTAAAAAGAGGTAAAAAAATATGGCCTTTCAAAACGTCGAGTATAGACTCGATACTCCGATGCCTGCCTTTCTTTTTCTGATGAGAAAACTTGGTGTAACTCAGGGCCAAGCGCAAAAAATTGTCGCAATGAGACGACTTATCGTAAATGGAGAGACGTGTCTTCATAGCGGCAAAAAAATTTGCGGAGATATAGTTGTTCAAGAGTTCATTCCGCAGTCTCAGGGTGTATCTCCCATCTTCACCACACCAGATTTCGGACTTTTTGACAAACCGAGTGGTCTGCTTGTCCATCCGAAGACCCATAAAACACCCTACTCTCTACTCGATGACATCAGGCACTACTATGGTAAAAACGCCAACAATATTCATCGCATAGATATGGAGACAAGCGGTCTGGTTCTTGCTTCGAGAGGTAAAACCTCCGAAAGAGAGCTGAAGATGATGTTCGAGTCAAGAGGGGTAAAAAAGAGTTATCTTGCATGGGTTCGTGGCCGTATAGATAGCCCTTTCAAGGTTGACGTTCCCCTCTCCAGAAATGAAGATTTTTCCACAATAAAGCTGAAAATGGTCGTCGACCCTTCAGGAAAGCCCTCTTTGACCCATTTCAAACCGCTCAAATATGATCAAGAGCTGGATGCGACTCTTCTAAAAGTAGTTCCATATACAGGAAGGCAACACCAGATACGAGTCCATCTGTTTCACGTGAAACATCCGATACTTGGTGATCCTATATACGGAGTTCCGACGGAGGTTGCCATAAAGTATCTCGACAGAGTTTTGGATGTGGATGAACGAATGAGATATATGGGAGCTTCACGACTTATGCTGCATGCACAAGAGCTCTCGTTCAGCTATAGGGATGTGTTCTACAGAGTGGTGTCTCGGATAGATTTTGAAAAAGAGAAAGAGAGAATTTCGCCACCAGAGATAAGAGTCAATCCTCTCTGTTAGCCATGATGAAGCCACCTACTCCCACAATGACCACTAGAATCAAAAATAGTATAAGTCCATAATCGGTATAACTCATCTTGACAGCTCCTGCTCTCTAAGCTGCCCACAGGCAGCGCTAATATCTATACCTTTCGATTCTCTGATAGTACAAAGAACCCCTTTACTCAAAAGGTACTCCTGAAATCTCCTCATTTTTTCCGGTTCAGGACGCTTAAAAGTTGTGCCCGGGTATGGATTGAAGTAAATGAGGTTGACTTTAGATTTAATCCCTTCAAGAAGTTTGATGAGTTTCTTGGCGCTAACTATGTCATCATTGACATCCTTGATGACAAGATATTCGAACATCACGCGTTTTCTGGTATTGACAGGAAACTCTTTTACGGCTTCTATTATGGAAGCGATATTGTAGGCTTTGTTCATAGGTATCAACTCTTCTCTTAACTCATCGTCAACGGCATGTAGACTGATTGCCAACTGAACTCCGAGCTCCATATTGCCGAGTTTTTTGATCTTCGTACTAATGCCACTCGTTGACACCGTTTGACGCTTCGGTGAAATACTGAGTCCATTTTCGTTTGAGAATATCTTGATAGCCTTGGCAAGATTGTCGAGGTTGTCAAGGGGCTCTCCCATACCCATATAGACAATATTGACACGCCTGTTGCTTGCTATATCGTTATCTTTTTTGATCTCGAGAACTTGTCCTACGATTTCACCTGGTGTAAGATTTCGGATAAATCCACCTTTTGCGGTAAGACAAAATGCACACCCTACTTTGCAACCCACCTGACTCGAGACGCAGACGGTATATTTTGCGTGGTGTAGCAGCTCACCTTTTTCATCGTACTCAGCATCTTTCATCTTCAAAAGAACCGATTCTATAGTGTGTCCGTCTTGCAGTCGAAAAAGATATTTGATACTTCCGTCGCTGCTTATCTGCTTCTGTACCTTTTCAAGAGGTGAAATAGAAAACTTTTCGGCGAGTTCACTGCGCATCTTTTTTGGAATGTTTTCCATCTCGTCAAAAGTGTCAACATGTTGTTGATAGATCCAGTTGTAAATCTGTTTGGCCCTGAATTTTGGAGGAAATAGCTTTTCAAGCTCCTCTTGCGTAAAGTCAAGTATTGAATTTGTCAAGGTTAGGCACCCTTTTTTGTAGATGTTTTACAAGCGCGTACATCGCTTTTTCATGGTTTATCAAAAAATCCTTATGAGCATTCTCATCGCATCTGTTGGTTATTACGAAGATTCCTCCACATGGAATCTCGAACATTTTGGCTACAGTCATCACCGAATAGAACTCCATATTCTCAAGTCCTATTCCAAGTCTATTCAACTTGGAAGCGGTTTTAATATCTGTCGATATGTAGTTGCTCGAGTTGACAATGGAAGGTTTGCTTCCTGAAGAGAGAGATGAGATGGGTGTTTCACGTGAAACATTTTCATCTGAGACTATCAAATTGTTTTCAAGCGGTGTGTAGCTCTGTTTTTGAAGATAGGAGAGCTCAATCTGACAGGCCGCTTTGGACTCAACTATCTCGAAAATCTCATGTCTTCCATATGTTCCGGCGCTTCCGACAAAAAGGATAAATTCCGGCGGCTGCATAAGAGCAAGGCGGGTAAGGTTTACAGCGCTTTCACAAAGGCCAATCCCTATGGGTACGGCGAATGGAAAGGTCTCCATGTTGCCTGCCGACACTATCATAATCTTACCGGTATATTGTGACTTTTGAGGTAGCGCTTGAGGTCCATTATGTCGATCTCTTTGAAGTGGAAGATGGAGGCTGCGAGCGCTGCGTCGGCTCCAGCTTCGAAAGCCTCCTTTATATGCTCCATAGTACCTGCGCCTCCGCTGGCGATGACGGGTACATGCACAGATCTGCCTACGGCACTGTTTAGCTCGTTGTCGTAACCCTCTTTGGTGCCGTCGGCGTCCATTGAAGTGAGAAGTATTTCGCCTGCACCCCTGTCGACTACCTCTTTAGCCCACTCCAAAACGTCAATGCCCGTGTCAATGCGCCCTCCGTTGATGAAGACGTTCCATTTTCCCGGGGCAACACGTTTTGCATCTATCGCCACTACGATACATTGGGAGCCGAAGCGCTTTGCCCCCTCGTCGATGAATTCAGGCCGTTTTATGGCAGCCGAGTTGACACTTACCTTGTCGCACCCGACATTCAGAAGAGCGTATATATCTTCAAGTTTGCGTATTCCGCCCCCAACCGTCAACGGAATGAAAACCTCTTTTGCCACCTCTTCCACTATATGAACGATAGTGTCTCTGTTTTCATGACTAGCCGTTATGTCGAGAAATGTAACTTCGTCGGCCCCCTCTTCATTGTAGCGCTTCGCTACCTCTACCGGGTCTCCGGCATCTTTAAGCCCTACAAAGTTGACACCTTTGACAACTCTTCCATCTTTGACGTCAAGGCACGGGATTATGCGTTTTGCAAATGTTTCCAACTCTTTCTCTCTTTAGATGTTTGTAAAAAGTCACCGACCAAACAGTGCTTCTTGGTGCGGTGATAAAAATGTATAACTCATCTTACAGCCGGTGCCCAAAAAAGCTCCGGTTGTCATTTCAAGCCAAACTGGTATAATGCTTGTCGAAATTATAGCGCAATAGGATCCGTTATAGTAAAATATTTAAGCATTCTTTAAAAATGTAATCTCTTTTTAAGAAAAGTTTCAGTATGATTAAATCCAATTCTCATAAGAGTAGTGAAAAAATAGCCAAAAAGAGATTTGGCCAAAACTTTTTGAAAGATGAGAGTGTACTCTACAAAATCATCGAATCGATGCCCAAAGATGAGCTCCCGGTCGTGGAGATTGGGCCTGGATTAGGTGATTTGACCAGACATCTGGTCGAGATTAAGGATGTCACCGCTTATGAGGTGGACAGAGAGCTTTGCGAGCATCTTCGTAAAAAGTTTGCAGCTTCTTTAGAAAACGGGAAGCTGAAGCTGCATTGCGGTGATGTTCTGGACCACTGGAAGCGGGAGAGTCTGGCGGACGGGGGGTATCACCTCGTCGCCAACCTGCCCTACTACATCGCTACGAATATTATTTTGAGGGCGCTGAAGGACCCAAACTGCAAAAGCATGCTTGTCATGGTGCAGAAAGAGGTGGCCGAAAAGTTCAGCGCGAAACCGAAAGAGAAGCAGTTTTGCGCCCTTTCGGTTCTGGCTCAAAGCTGCGCGGAGGTGCATATCTGCTTCGATGTGCCTCCTGAAGCTTTCGTTCCGGCCCCCAAAGTGATGTCGTCGGTGCTTCAGATTCAAAAGTGGGATTCGCTTGACGATCCCGGGTTTGAAGATTTTTTGAGAGTGGCTTTTACGCAGCCGCGAAAGAGGCTGGCGAAAAATCTTTCCGCCGCTTTTGACAAAAAAGATGTAGAGAAGGCGCTCTCCACACTGGGCCTGGCCTCTTCTGTAAGACCTCATGAAGTGGAAACATCCCTCTATCACCACCTAAATAATATATTGCAAGGTGATATTGATGGAAGAAAAAAAGAGCGAGAACCAGGGAAATCAACCCAGAAACAGCGAAGGGAACGGTAGCCAAAAGAGCGGCAACCGCAGACCGAGAAGGCCTCAAAACGGCGGTCAAAAAAGCGGTCAGAGGCAGCCGCAACAGGGCGGACAGAACAGGCAAAGAGGCGGGCAGCGAGGACGCGGCGGCCAAAGAGGTAGAGGCAGAGGAAACGGTAGAAACCCGGAGTCTCACTACAAGACTCCCGCAAATGTAAAAAGAAGTGCCGATGGAGTATATACCGATATAAACCAGGCTATCGCAGCCAACAAAGAGGTGCATAGAGAGCGCCTGGAGACTGCAGCTAAGATCGATACGAGCAACAAAGCTCGTGTTCGTTTCACCCCTTTAGGCGGTCTTGGCGAAATAGGCGGGAACATTGCGGTTTTGGAGACTGAAAATAGCGCCATAGTCATAGATGTGGGGATGAGCTTCCCAACCGAAGATATGCATGGAGTAGACATACTCGTTCCGGACTTCAGCTATCTTCACGCCATTAAAGACAAAATCGCCGGGATTGTCATAACTCATGCCCACGAAGACCATATAGGTGCGGTGCCCTACCTTTTCAAAGAGTTGAAGTTCCCCATATACGGAACTCCCCTGCCCTTGGGTATGATTGCCAACAAATTCGACGAGCATGGCTTGAAAAACGACAAGAGTTACTTCAGGTATATCGAGAAGAGAAAGCCTATAAAGATAGGGGATTTCGAAGTCGAGTGGATTCACATGACCCACTCCATCATAGATGCCTCCTCTTTGGCCATAAACACACCCGCCGGCATCATCATACATACCGGGGATTTCAAGATAGACCATACTCCCGTAGACAACTACCCTGCAGACCTGCAGAGGCTGGCATACTATGGCGAAAAGGGTGTTTTGTGTCTTCTTTCAGACAGCACAAACTCCCATAAGCCCGGCATTACCAGAAGCGAAAAGACGGTGGGGCCGACTTTTGACCACCTCTTCGCCAAAGCCAAAGGGAGAGTCATTATGTCGACTTTCTCCTCAAACGTTCACAGGGTCTATCAGGCCATAGAGCACGGCATCAAGTACAACAGAAAGGTAGCGGTTATCGGAAGGTCGATGGAGAGAAACCTTGAAACCGCAAGGCAGCTTGGTTATATAGATATACCCGAAGATATATTCATAGATGCCCATGAGGTCACCAAGTACAACGACAGCGAAGTTCTTATAGTCACGACCGGAAGCCAGGGCGAAACTATGAGCGCACTATTTAGGATGGCTACCGACGAACACAGGCATATCAAGATAAAGCCTTCCGATACCATCATAATATCGGCAAAGGCGATTCCAGGCAACGAAGCGAGCGTTTCGCGCATCATGAACCACCTGATAAAAGCGGGAGCTACGGTGGCTTATCAGGATTTCAGCGAGATACACGTCTCAGGTCACGCCGCCCAGGAGGAGCAAAAACTTATGCTAAGGCTCACTCAGCCCAAGTTTTTCCTGCCTGTGCACGGCGAGTACAACCACATAGCCCGCCACGCCAAAACGGCCGTAGCGTGCGGAGTGGATGAGCGAAACATTCTCTTGATGAGTGACGGCGACCAGGTGGAGCTTACTCCAAAGTACCTAAAGAAGGTCAAGACTATAAAGACCGGCAAAACCTACATAGACAACCAGGCAAATACCCAGATAGAGAACGATATAGTGCTCGACAGGCAGAAGCTGGCCACCGAGGGTATCATCATGATAGTCGCACAGATAGACCAGAATACACACAAACTCATAGGCCATCCGCGTGTCAGCAGCTTCGGAATAGTGCCCGATAAAGATGACAGGAAGTTCGCAAAAGAGATCGAAGCCATCATAGAGACCTATATGGCCCACCAAAAAGATGTCCAAAGTCTCGATACCAGAACCATAGAGAACGACATAAGGCAGGCAGTTAGAAAGCATGTTCTCAGAAAGATGAAGCGCTATCCGCTTATAGTGCCTACTATCTATGTCGTTTGAGAGAGTCGCGAAAGAGGAGATTATGAAGGAAGAGAGGTTCACCGACGAAGCGGTGAAGGCTGCAAAAGAGGTGCTTAAAACCGAAGCGAAGACTCTACTCGATGCAGTAGAT
>JALSPH010000169.1 GCA_026986055.1 Campylobacterales bacterium | reverse complement strand
AAAGAGAGCATGGCACCCGTCGCATCCATCCAGCGCCTCGTCAAGCTGCCTATATATCTTTCCATTGATAAACTGGTGATCGAACATAGGCGAGGGAGCCATCGCAAAAGGCATACCCTCTATCAACTCCCAATCACCATCCCACTGCTTGTAGTCATCAACGGTATAATAAATGTCATCTCTACTCACTACAGCCATACTCAAGCTCCTGAGTTTACATCTGTTTCAATTATAACACATAGGAAATAATCTAGAGCCTTTGCTATAATACAAATTATGCGAAAGCTGATCGAGATATTAGCCGAAAACTATCTTTTTTCATACATTGTCGCTTATACATCTCTGGTAGCGACTGACCCCTATACTCAGCACAAACTTTTTTGCTTCTGTGATAAGTATTGGTATATCGTTTGACACTGCACACCAATTGGTATATAATCGAATGAGAGATAAAATAAAAAGGATAGAATATGCCGAAAGTACAAACTAGCCTACGCCTGGAAGAAAAGACCTTCAAGGAAGCCAAAAAGATACTCGCATCGTTGGGAATGAACTTTACCGAAGCGGTCAATATCTTTACCGCTATGGTAGTACAGGAGCGCGGGCTTCCTTTTGATGTAAAAGTCTCGGACTATCCTCCCATCTCCTTTGAAGAGGCGCGAAAAAAGGTGAAAAAGTCGTATGATGCAATGACCGAAACAAGCGGTAAGCCTGCTGATGATTTTTTTGATGAATTGCTTGATAGATGAAGTCCTATCGAGTCGTCATAGAGCCTGAAGCCCAGCACGATTTGGAAAACATCTACGACTTTATCGCTACAAACGATACCCAAGTGCAGGCTTCAAGATTTTTGCGTAAATTACAAAAAGCCATCGATTCGTTGAACTTTATGCCGCAAAGGTGCCGTAAGAGCATCTATATCCAAAATGAGAATGTACACGATATGATACTCCAAGGCTATACAATATGTTATGCCATCAAAGAAGAGACGGTGCACATATTAGCGGTTTTTAGACAGAAGTCGACATAAGTAAAATAGTAACAGAGCTAAGAAGATAGATTTGGAGAGTGCCGTAGCCGGATCTCTGTTTTTCGCGCTCTTTTTCGGCGCTTTTGTACAACTCTTTTTTAGCGTTATCGATCTGCTGTTAGATACCGATACGGCGCACGCCTAACGGCACTTTTATGCTTAAATATCCGCAACAACTCACTTCCCACCATAAAAAACGAAAAGCATAGGCAATACGCAGTTTTTCCGCCTCAAGCTTCAAAAGGCATAGTCTCTTGTCCGATTTGCCTGTATCTGCTCCAGTAGTGCTCTACAAAAGAGCGCACAATCTCATCTTTGGGTAGCCACTCTCCGTCCACCTTTTCCACATACTCACTTAAAAACTCTCCCGCATCCTTTTTAGGCAGGTAGAAGTCTCTAACCAGCTTCAAATAGCGCTCTTTGTAGAGGTTTTTCGCTTTTTCGTAAGCCAAAAGAGCCGTGTCTATCGAGAGCTTTTTGCCGTCAAACTCCAAAACCCCCGCTTCAAAGAGTATATCAAGATGCAAAAGCCCCTCTACATAGTATGGCTCCACCTCATCGGTTTTTCTCCAACTCATAAGAGAGACGGCTCTTGCTACCGTATCGCTTAGCACCTCGTTTTTCACACTCTCCTCTTCATCTGCGAAAAATGCCATCAGGCCGCCTACGGTAGCCTTGAACTCCTCCACATTCTTGTAGTTTCCGGTTGCGTTCATTTTGGTTTCGGTATCGTCATCGACCCATAAAATGTGCCCGTACTCATGCCCTATGGTCGTTATCTCGTAGACTCTGTGCCAAACTTTTGGCCTCTCAAAGAGCATATCCCGCTCTCTTTTTACAAACTCATCCCCAAGTATCTCTCTTGCCAGGCGCATGACTGGACGGGACTTTTTCGACTCCAGAACGTTGTCGGCGAATGCGAATATCTTTTTGCCGAGTTCCCTGCTTACCTCCGTATCGTTCGGAACCACTTGTGCCGAAAAGAGCCCTTGAAATTCCGCTCCGTAAAAGAGCGCCGGAATGCCTATGTAGAGCTGCGTTCTTTCTACCTGCTTCATACAGTTTTCATTGACTTTCAAAGCGGTTTCGCCAAGCTCTTTTGCAAGCAAGTTCGACATCGACACAATCTGTTTGGCAATGGCGCTTTTTTGCATCAAAGAGGGGGATGCAAGGCGTACATCCCACTCCAGCGCGACCGATTTTCTATACTTGTCTTCATAATACTCCAAAGGGTGGCCTATCTGAATAGGCACGGTTATCGCCATCCATTTTCGGTCCACTTCGGCCCACCTCTTTATCAGCTCATCCCTCTTCTCGCAACCAAAAGCTTCTATCAAGGCATCTATGTAGGCAAGCCACTCTTTATGCTGGCCGAAAACCTCATCCTCCATCTCTTCCAAAAGCCCTCTCATATTTTCAAGTCTCTTTACGACCTCAAGAACCTCCATCCGAAAAGCTTTCGCATAAGGAAGCGCTTTGAACCCTTTTTTGCTCTTTTTCAGTACGCTATAGCACCTGTC
>JALSPH010000168.1 GCA_026986055.1 Campylobacterales bacterium | reverse complement strand
ATGAGAGATTCAAGCAGCTCTACCCATATTTGGAACTCTTTTCAAAAGATGACCTCGCTTCGATAGAGCCAAAGCTCGTGGAAGGAAGAGATGAAGATATAGTCGCTATGGGGGCACTCAACGAGTATTGTGCAGTCGATTTCGGGGCTATAGCCGAAACCTTCGCCGACAACGCAAAAAAAGAGACGAAAGGTGTGTGTGACGTTCATCTTGATTGTGAAGTCTACCAGATAGAGAAACTCGGCGACAAGTTCCAGCTTTTGACGCCGAAAGGTAAATATTTTGCAGATTATGTCGTAGTAAATGCAGGTGCACACTCTCTTTTGCATGCGCACAAAATGGGTTATGGAAAAGAGTATGCATGTCTGCCTATAGGCGGAAGTTTCTACTACGCGCCGGCTTCCATTCTCGGTTCGAAAGTCTACACCGTACAAAACGACAAGCTCCCTTTCGCGGCTATTCACGGAGACCCAGACATTCTCGAAAAGGGGAAAACCAGGTTCGGTCCTACCGCACTTGCACTTCCGAAACTGGAGCGTTACAGAGAGAATACCTATCTTGAGTTTTTCTCATCTTTGAAACCCGACAAATCGGTTATGAAAGTCTTCTACGATCTTCTCTCGGATGAGGATATAAGAGATTATGTCTTGAAAAATATGATGTACGAGGTTCCCGGCATACGAAAGGGACTCTTTCTGAAAGAGGCGAAAAAGATTATTCCGACTCTTACGGAGAGTGACATAGAGTTTGCGGAGCATGTAGGGGGTTTAAGACCTCAGATAATCGATAAAAGAGAGAAAAAGCTGCTTCTCGGTGAAGCTAAAATTGATACGAAAGAGGGTATCGTCTTCAATATGACGCCTTCACCGGGTGCGACAAGTTGTCTTGGTAACGCACTCAAAGATGTCGAACTGATAGTGGACTATTTAGGGTGCGGATTTGAGAAGAGTGCTCTTGAAAAAGATCTTTTGGGAAGTGAGGAGGCGCAGGTTTTGGCGCTGAACAGGATGCCCGGTTATGTTGCTTCGGCGGGTTAAGAAGGAGGAAAAAAATGGCTAAACTTACGATAAAGAACGAAAAAACTGGTCAAAGCGGTGAGTTCGAGTTGCTGGAGTCCACTTTGGGCGCTCCGGTAGTCGATATTTCCGGCTTCAAAAGGGAAATCGGCGCCTATACGTACGATAACGGCCTGACGGAGACGGCTACATGCCAGTCGGCTATAACCTATATCGACGGCGAGAAAGGGGAACTTCTCTACAGAGGCTACCCGATAGAGGAGCTGGCCGAAAAGAAGAACTATATAGAGGTGTGCTACCTTCTTCTGCATGGCGAACTGCCGGGCGAGCGGGAGTATAAAGATTTCGAGCAGGATATAAGAACGAAAAGCTATCCGCATGAAGGAATAAAGTATCTTTTCAGGGCATTTCCGGACAATGGCCACCCTATGGCCATTCTATCTTCGGCCGTCTCGGCGCTCAGTGCCTTCCACCACCAGCACCTGAATGTAAAAGAGGATGAAGAGTTCATGGAGATGGCGCGCAGGATTATCGCCAAGATGCCGACTTTGGCGGCCTTTACCTATCGCCACTCCATGGGTTACCCGCTCATATACCCCGATATGGATCGCTACTTCACCGAAAACTTTCTATATATGATGAGGGCCTTTCCGACCGGGAAGACGGAAGTAACCGATGTCGAAGTACGGGCGCTCGACAAGATATTCATGCTTCATGCAGACCATGAGCAGAATGCATCGACCACGACGGTGCGTGCTGTAGGATCTACCGGAGCCCACCCCTATGCGGCGGTTGTCGCCGGTATCAACGCTCTTTGGGGAAGGGCCCACGGTGGAGCCAACGAGTCTGTCATAGCGCAGCTTGAGATGATAGGAAGCGTCGAAAAAGTCGATGAGTTCATCAAAAGGGCGAAAGACCCCGACGACCCATTCAGGCTCATGGGCTTCGGACACCGGGTATACAAAAACTTCGACCCGCGTGCAAGAGTGTTGAAGGAGCTAAGAGACGAGCTTAGAGATACGATAGGTATAAGTTCGAAGCTGATAGAGATAGCAGACAGAGTCGAAGAGATAGCTTTGAGTGACGAGTATTTCGTAAAGAGAAACCTCTACCCAAATATCGACTTCTACTCAGGAACGATTTTGGAAGCGTTGGGGATCAGAAAAAAGATGTTCACTCCTATCTTCGTCATAGGGCGTACCGTAGGGTGGATAACACACCTTATAGAGCAGAAGAAAGATCCGAAGCAGAAGATATACCGCCCAAGGCAGCGCTATATCGGCAAAACAAGAAGAAGTGTTCCTTGAAAATCAGACCGAGACGGTGTATCCGACGCCGTTTATTGAATCGGTGATAAATGGTTAAGGGGGTTTGAAGTGGTGGGCCAACCAGGACTCGAACCTGGGACCATCCGGTTATGAGCCGGATGCTCTAACCAACTGAGCTATTGGCCCTCTCTTTTAGAGGAAAGTAACTTTCGAGCCGGCATTATACAAGAAATTGAATCTAAAAGCAAGAAAGTTTTCCAAAATTCCAAAAAGAAGCATGAAATTTATGAAACTGCTCCCTCCGTGACTCAGAAGCGGAAGGGGTACACCGACGACGGGAGCGAGCCCGATGGTCATCAAAATATTTACGCTGGTATAGACGAAAATGAGAAAAGCTATCCCGTAAGCGGTAACCTTTATGTAGTAGTCACCCTTTGCGTGAATTCCAAGACTTAAAATATGAAGAATCAGAAGCGCATAAAGAAAAATGAGTCCCGCAGCGCCGAAAAAGCCGAAGCGCTCCACGAAGTATGCAAATATGAAGTCGCTGGAAGCTATAGGTAAAAACTTCAATTGGGTCTGCGTCGCCTCCTCCTTCGGTTTTCCCGTCATTCCGCCGGATCCTATCGCTATAATCGATTGTTGGACGTGATAGCTCGGTTTTTCGGCAAGAAAGTCGTGGATCCTCTTTTTTTGGTAGTCGTGCAGATTGCTGTAAAGAAATGGTGCAGCAAGCGATAGAGTGACGGCTATCGAGGCCCATATTTTCCATTTGACGCCGACTAAGAAGAGTATGCCGTAACCGATTATCAGCAGTACAAGAGCAGTGCCCAGGTCCGGCTCTTTGGCGATGAGCAGGAAAGGGAGAATGATGTAGATAGAGAATTTACCGAAATCTTTCAGGCCGTAACCCTCTTTTGGAGGTGGGTTGTCCTGAATGAGATATGCAAGCATCAGTATGAATGCGGGCTTGAAGAGTTCCGATGGTTGAATCGTAAGCCCTACAAACGGTATCTCCAGCCATCTTTGGGCTCCAAGCTTGGTCACTCCGAAGAGATCGACGCTTATAAGCAGAAGTATCGTCGCCCAGTAGAAGATAGGGATGAGCCACCGTATCGAACGCCAAGGGATCAGAAAAGTGATGAAAAATACGGCTATGCCGATAGATATGTAGAGTATCTCCTTTTTGAAAAGGGCGCTGCTTATCTCGTTTACCAGGTATAAGGATGTGAGAATGAGCGGCAGAATGAGCAGAATAAGGAAAAAATCGAAATGTGTTAAAATGCGCCTGTCGAACATAAATATATGTCTCATTGATCCCACCGTAATCGAGTTTGGAAATTGTAACGAAGAAATGAAAAGAGAGAGATTAACGAAGTGCGTTACGGCACGAAAGAGCGAGAGGCTCGATAGATTTTTGCATTCACAGATAGGCGGTTCCCGCAGTCAGGTTGAGCAGCTTATAAAAAAAGGTTTTGTAAAGGCGAAAGGGAGAGTCGTCACGAAAGCGGGCTACAGAGTCTCCTGCGACGAAGAGGTGGAGTACACCATCCCTGAAGAGCATGGTCGTGAAAGAGGAGAGGTCGATTTCGATGTCGAAATAATATACGAAGATGACGATATTCTTGTCATCAACAAACCGAGCGGAGTCGTCGTTCATCCTGCTCCGAGCGTGAAGGAGGCCACACTTGTTGATTGGCTCAAAGCAAAAGGGGTGAGCCTCTCCACGATAAGCGGTGAGGAGCGTCACGGTATAGTACATCGCCTCGATAAAGAGACAAGCGGTGCAATGGTCGTTGCGAAAAACAATTCCGCTCACGAGAAACTCTCCGCTCAATTGCAGGAGAAAAGTATGGGGCGCTATTATCTTGCGGTAGTCGATTATCCTCTAAAAAGTTCGGGAGTCGTTGAGGGTCCGATAGGACGCAACCGCGCCAACCGGCTCAAAATGGGTATTGTCTCGGGCGGAAAAGCGGCAAAGACACGTTTTGAGAAACTTATTCAAAGTGAAAATGGAAACTACGAGCTTGTCGCTGCCAAACTATATACCGGCAGAACACACCAGATACGTGTACATCTAGAATCGCTCGGACGACATATTGTCGGTGACGGTTTATACGGTTTTAAGAGCTCCAAAGGTAAAATAGAACGTATTTTGTTGCACGCATACGTGCTATACCTGAAACACCCAAGAAGCGGTGATCTTATGCAGTTTACCGCAAAGATTCCCGACTCTATGGAGAGGGCGATCGAGAGCCATTTTGAGAAGGAGAAATTAGATGAAATATTGGATCCGTGCACTCTGCTTGAGCGCTTTGATGATACTTGCCACGGGATGCGCCCAAAAGGGGATAGTACCGGGTGAAACGAAGGTCAGGTCCGATCTGCCCGTAGTCAAATCGGTCAAAACCATCAGCGATATATCGAGTGTGGGGCTCGAGTGGAAAATGGTTCCATCTATAAGGGTAGATGGCTATATAATTTACAGGATGGACCCGGCCCATACCGGCAAGAAGCTTGCTGTCGTAGATACGGTCGACGACAGATACGTAACCCACTACGTAGATAAAAATCTTCGACCCAACACGCTCTATATGTACCAGATATCTACATATACTAACGACGGTTTCGAATCTTTCAGATCAAGTGCCGTAAGGGTCAAAACGGCTCCTATGATAGAGTCGGTCAGTTTCGTGCGCGCCATAGCGAACTTGCCTGAAAGAATAAAGGTGATATGGCGTCCGCACAGCGATTTGAGGGTCAAAGGTTATGTCATAGAGAGATCTACCGTAAGAGAGCCCGGCAAATGGTCAAAGATCGCCTATGTTGAAAACAGGCTCAGCGCCGAGTATATGGACAAAGATATAAAGCAGGATGAGGTCTATGTCTACAGAGTGAGGGTCAAGCTCTGCAGCGGTCTGGTTTCGGGTCCGAGCATCGCCGTGAAAGCTATTACGAAACCGCTTCCAAAGACTCCTGCAAATTTGACGGCGTCCAAAGATCTTCCCAAAAAGATCCACCTGGAGTGGCAGCCCAGCCCTACGAAGGATGTGATCTACTACAAGGTTTACAGAAGCCCTTTCGCGAAAGCCTTCTATACATACAGAGCTAAGACGGGGCAGCCGGTTTACGACGACAAAGTGGAGGAGGATGGAAAGGTCTACTACTACAAAGTCTCCGCAGTCGATAAAGATGGCCTGGAGAGCCATATCTCCGAACCTCCCGTCATGGGGAGCACTCTCGCCAAACCGGCTTCCCCCACCATCACCGCCGCAAAAACCGCTTTCAATCAAGGAATAATACTTTGGGAGCCGGGTGACGATCGTGCCGACAGATACGATGTCGTAAGGAGCCATTGGGAGGGACTTACGAAGCAGGAGAGAACCTTTTCGAACATTTATGGAAACAAGTTTGTCGACAAGTTCATGAAACCCGGAGTCAAATACAGGTACAGAGTGGTCGAGATAGACAGGTTCGGGCTTAGGTCCGAACCTTCCGAACCGGTAGATCTCTATATCGAAGCCAAGTAGTAAATTTTATGCCGCACATTCTCGTAGATAGTTTCAAAGAGATGCCCCTACCCTTTGAATGCAACGGGGTAGAGTTCAAATGGTATGCGAAAAATCTTGAGCATCCCGATGAGGGTCTCATAGGCGTAGAGAGCGAGGGTGTCCCTTTTTTGCTTCAGGTAAAGCCCAAAAAGGGCGCTGTTTTGATAAAAGGGGAGAAGATAACAAGACCATCTCCGAACACTCTTTTGAAAAGGGCTCTTCAAGGGTATATCAAAACAGCGGAGCCGAAGGTCGCTTACGAAAACATCTCAAATATAGAGAGTTCAAAACTCCAAAAACCTCCCAAAGCTTTGAAGGAGATCGCCTCTTTCGATGCTGCCGCTTTGCCGGATAAACCACTATGGATCGAGGTAGGTTTCGGAAGCGGCCGCCATCTTGTTCATCAGGCGAAAGAGAATCCCGACGTTCATCTGATAGGGCTGGAGATTCACCGTCCGTCGCTCGAGCAGGTGATGCGCCGAATAGAGCTTGACTCCATAGAGAACATCTGGGTAATAGACTATGACGCGCGACTTTTTATGGAGCTGCTTCCGAGCAACAGGGTCGAGCGCATATTTGTGCACTTTCCTGTTCCGTGGGACAAAAAACCTCATAGAAGAGTTATCGCAGAGCCATTCGTAAGAGAGTCTTTAAGGGTTCTTGAGCCGGGCGGAACTCTGGAGTTGCGTACCGACAGCGAAAACTACTTCAGATATTCGATGGAGCTTTTCACTGGGCTTGAGAGGGTTAAACTGAAGCTTTTCAAAAATATGGAGGCGGCCGTACGGAGCAAATATGAGGATAGATGGAGGCGGATGCAAAAAAACATATACGAAATTCACCTTGAGTCTCTTTCTCTCTCTGAACCAAAAGCGGAAAGTTACGACTTTTCGTTTAGAAAAAGCAGAACTATACGAGAGCTTTTCGAAAATAGAGCCTCTAAAGCTTCGGTGCAGAAGGAGTTTTTTGTTCACTTCGAAAGGTTTTATGCGATAAACGAAAAGGATGGGCTCGTGCGTCTCTCTTTCGGCAGTTTCGACAGGCCGGAGCATAAATATATTCTAATTGAAGGCGGCGAGGCATCCTACTACCCACATGAACCGGTAGGTACGGCGACCAACTATGCGGCACACGAAGCGATCAGGGAGTGGATAGAATGCGAAACGTAATAGAAGCGGAGTCTTTGAAGCTTGCCTATCCGAGGCATGAAGCGGTTATAAAGAGTGCGACTTTTCAGATTCATACCGGGGAGTTCGTCTTCGTTACAGGTGCAAGCGGAAGCGGAAAATCGACCCTTTTGAAGTCTATGTACGGCTCCATGCCGATATCTGGAGGGAAGCTGCAGGTAGGCGGTATAGATATGAACTCGATTTCAGGCTCGAAACTCTACAAGCTCAGAAGGCATATAGGGGTGATATTTCAAGACTACAAGCTTATAAAGGAGTGGAACGTAGAGAAGAATGTGATGCTCCCTCTCATCATAGCAGGCTTTCCGAAAGATGTTTGCCGTGCACAGGCGAGAAAACTTCTGGCTCACGTAAAACTTTCCCATAAAAGCGACAAATACCCTCTTGAGTTGAGCGGAGGAGAGCAGCAAAGAGTCGCCATGGCCAGAGCGCTTGCCCATAACCCTTTTCTGATTTTGGCGGATGAGCCTACGGGCAACCTCGACGACTACTCCTCCCGGGTCGTCTGGGACCTTCTCGAGCGCGCCAATGAAGAGTTGGAGACCACCATAGTCGTGGTTACGCATAACATTCCCGACATATTCAGCGCCGACTACAGGCATCTTATGATCGAAGGGGGAGCGATTTATGAGATCCATTAGGCACCATCTCGCACTCGTTCTTCCGCTCTTTGCCATTCTCTTTTCCATAGAGTATCTACTGGTGTTCGATAGGATAACCGACAATTACGAAAAGAGGCTCAAAGAGAACTACTCAGTTATACTCGTTGCCGATAAATCGGTCAAGCTCTCCGATATCTCCCACTCCGACACTTTGATCGAGAGTGTGGAGCCTGTCGATACCGAAACCGTACTAAAAAGAATCAAAGGGAGTATGAACGAAGAGAGCCTTGAGAAGATAAAGGAGGTGATGCCGCTTTTCATCTCCGTCAAGCTTCGACGATATGCAGAGAGTGGGAGAATGGAGCGCCTTAAGAGGGAACTCCTTTCCATAAAAGGGGTCAGGGATGTACATATATTCGAGAAGGTTCACGACAGACTCTATGCGATGCTGCTGTTTATGAAGACCAACTTCTACCTCTTCGGACTCTTTTTGGGAGTTATCTCTTTTCTTCTGATGGTCAAACAGATGACGATATGGCAGTTCGAACACAAAGAGAGAATGCAGATAATGGCACTTTTCGGAGCTCCCGTCTGGCTTCGCAGCGGCGTTCTTTTCAGGCTCGCTATAGTGGACGCCTTTTTGGCCCTTGCGGCAGTCGTAGCCGCTATGATATATCTGGTAACGGACTCGAAGGTGGAGAGTATCGTAAAGAGCATGGGAGCTGACCCGAGTCTACTTCTGCATTTTAACGATCTTGCCGTTTTGGCTGCCGCATCTTTTTCGATTGCTCTTTTTGCAGCCGCATGGGTTGTAATAAGATTCAAAGAGGAGCAGTAGCTAAGATGTTTTACAGGCTGCTCCTGATAGTTGCGATTTTTGCCTCCTCTTTGGCTGGAGCGTCGATAGATAGGAAGATAACAAAATCGAAGCAGAAGCTTACCGAAACGAAGAGAGCCTACAGCAGTATGGACAAAAAGTTGGCACGCATCGCAAAAAAGATCTCCTCCAACAGAAAGAAGCTCAAAGAGCTCGACTCCATAATCGAAAAACTCGACAAAGAGATAGAGAGCAGCTCCAAAAGGTATGAGGAGGGGCAGAAGCGCCTTTTGCAGATCGGTAAAGAGATAGAGGAGCTTCAAAAAAGGAGAGAGCTTCAGGAAAAAAGGCTCGTAGAGCTTATGGCGAACCGATATATTCTCGGAGAGATAAAGAGGCAAAAGGGAGTGGAATCTCCTGAAGATGTCATAGAGAGCGAGACTCTCAAAGTTTTGGCCAGATATGACAGCCGCCGTCTGAACCAGATGCAGCAAGAGTATGAAAAGACGCTGCTTCAGAGTAAAAAACTTCTTGCCGAAGCTGAAACAGTCAGGAAAATGATAGAGAGACTCGAAGAGAGAAAAGCCAAAGCTGCCAAAGAGAAGGCAAGAAGACACCGGCTCGAAGCCAAACTCAAAAGAGAGAAAAGAGAGTACCAGGCAAGATTGGAAAAGTTGCAAAAAGAGGAGAGCGACTTGAGAAAGACGCTTGCAAGACTCAATATCCTGAAAAAAGAGCGCACCGGGAAGAGAAAAGAGAGAACCACCGTTTCAGAGAGCACAAAAAGGGCGATAGCCTCCGGCGACAAGATAAAGGTACGTACCATCGGCTCATCCTACCAAAAGCATGCCGTAGGGCGCTACAGGGGTAAAAAGACGATCTCTCCCGTCGGCAGGGCGAAGGTGGTCAAGAGGTTCGGCTCATACATAGACCCGGTCTACAAAATACGCATCTTCAACGAGTCCGTGACCCTGAAGCCGTACAGAAAGAATGCCAAGGTCAAAAACGTTCTCAACGGTCGCGTCGTCTTTGTAAAAGATACCAAAATGCTCGGTAAGGTAGTAATAATAGAGCATAGAAACAATCTCCATACGATATATGCCAAGATGTCCAAAATAGCTCCGACGATCAAAGAGGGGAAGAAGGTGAAAAAAGGGTATGTCATAGGGCGCGTGGAGAAGGAGTTGATGTTCGAAGTTACACAAAAAGAGCGCCATATAAACCCTCTTGAACTTATAACTCTGACGAGATAACCTCTTAAGCTACTTTTTATATCTCTTTTAAAGCAACTTTTGGATAAAATCCCTCAATTTTAAGGCAGGAGAAGTTATGGCGAAACAGCGGGTACTGGTGAAATTTTCCGGCGAAGCACTGGCCGGAGAGAGCGGTTACGGCGTAGATACCTCCATTTTGAAGTTCATAGCCGAAGAGATTAAGCAGCTTGTCGACAGCGGCGTGGAGGTCGGAGTGGTTATCGGCGGCGGAAATATCATACGCGGTGTCTCTGCAGCCAAAGACGGTATCATCAAAAGAACCAGCGGCGACTATATGGGTATGCTTGCTACCGTCATAAACGCAGTCGCCATGCAGGAGGCGCTGGAGTACCTGGGAATGAAAGTAAGGGTTCAAAGCGCCATAAAGATGGAGCAGATTTGTGAGACGTTCATAGTCCGACGCGCCGTAAGACACCTTGAAAAAGGACGAATAGTCATCTTTGCAGCGGGTACGGGCAACCCTTTTTTCACGACAGACACTGCCGCTACTCTTCGCGCCATAGAGATAGGGGCCGATATGATCATCAAAGCTACAAAGGTTGACGGTGTCTACGATAAAGATCCGAACAGGTATCCGGATGCCAGAAAGCTACCTGTCCTTACCTACGACGAAGCATTGGCGGACAATATAAAAGTGATGGACGATACATCGATAGCTCTTGCCAAAGAGAACGGACTGCCCATATTGGTGTGCGATATGTTCCATAAAGGAAATCT